>JANODK010000102.1:0-20796 GCA_031412655.1 Chryseolinea sp. | reverse complement strand
ATGAGGCGTTGCGTGGTTTGGATTTTGAGCAATCGAAAAATAGTCTGCTGAAGCATCCTGCATTTTTAATGGCGTAAAAACTTTTTCTTGCAGAAGCGTATCATACCCTTTACCGGTTGCTGATTTCATCACCTCGCCTATGATACTATAGCCCACATTCTGATAACTATATTCTTTGCCTACACCGGCAGATAGTTTCACATCTTTCAATCGATCGAGCAATGTTGTTATCCCTTCACCTTCTTCAACCATGTTGGTATAAGTATGATAAGGCAAACCGGTTGTGTGCGAAAGAACATGTGCCAGGGTAAGCTTTTGTGTTTCTTCAGTCGACTGCAACGAGAATCCAGGAAGGTATTGCGTTACAGGATCATGCCAGTGAAGCACACTGTCTTCAACTAAAATTCCCGTAAGGAACGATGCAAAACATTTTGAAACAGAAGCGAGACGAAAAACAGTATGGACATCAACCTGATCATGGGTTCCTACTTTTCGAACGCCAACACCTTTTAGAAAAATAATAGTAGTATCATATACAATGGCAATTGCTGCGCCTGGAGTATGTGATTTGTTTGACAGCGAATCGATTTTCTTTTTGTACTCAGCCAGAAGCTCAACAATAAAGGGATTCGGATCAGGCTTTGGAGTGGCTGATGTTTTGATTGGAGCAATGTCAGCCTCAGCTTTTTTTGAAACCAGCATTTGCGCCAGTATCAAAGGCAAAGCTAGAAGCAGTATTGCCAGGAAAATGTATCGGTTTCTTTTAGTCATCAAATCATACCTTCATCTGCAAAGCTAAAATATTTTTGGCCAGCTAGTATGATGTGATCGAGGACCTGTATTTCGAGGAGTTTTCCTCCCTGTTTTAGCTTTGTAGTGAGATCAATGTCTGCCTGGCTGGCCGATAAATTTCCCGAGGGATGATTGTGCGCCAGAATAATTCCACTCGCTAATTCTTCGAGCGCGAGTTTGAAAATTATTTTTGGATCGGCCACTGTACCCGCTACACCACCCTGACTGATCTGGCATTTCTTCGTTACGCGATTTGCACGATTGAGAAGTAATACCCAAAATTCTTCATGTGGTAAATCCTGAAGATCCGCTTTCAACAATTCAAAAACATCTTTCGAGGCGCTGATCTTTGGTTTCTCATCTGGCTCTAAATCTTTTCGTCTTCTACCCAACTCAAGTGCTGCAACAATGGTAATAGCCTTCGCTTCTCCAATACCTTTAGTCTTCGTGAGCTCTTTAACAGAAAGCTTTGCCAGCTCATGAAGGTTGTTGGTAGATTGTTGCAATACCTTCTTAGCCACATCAACCGCACTTAAAGTAGCAGTGCCCGATCCAATCAGAATGGCAATCAGCTCTGCATCAGAAAGAGCGGATTTACCTTTTAGAAGTAGTTTTTCACGAGGCCTGTCTTCAGGCGACCAACTTTTAATGTTGAGGGGCTTTTCTTCAGCATTCATACGGCACAACGCTTAATGACCTCAAGATAAGGAATTTTGCAAAAAGCGTAAAACACAAAACCCCGCTTGAGGGCGGGGCTTTGATTGATGTTTTAAAGAAGCTTAAGCTAGTTTGTTAACGGCTTTAGCAAGCTTTGATTTTTGGTTTGAAGCCTTTTTCTTGTGAATAATGTTCTTCTTCGCCAATTTATCGATCATTGAAGAAACCTCTTTTAAAAGAGCGGCTGCTTCATTTTTATCGGTTGTAGTGATCAACTTCTTGATGGAAGTTCTGGTGGTTTTGTGCTGATAGCGGTTTTTAACGCGTTTCGCCTCATTTGCACGTATTCTTTTCTCTGCTGACTTATGGTTTGCCATAGTAATTTTTATTCTAAAAGGAGTGCAAAAATAAATGGATTTAGCGGAAATGCAAAGACTTGCTTTTCTTTTGCTTAAATTCTTATCTTTTCCTCATGATAAAGCGTGCTGTTGTCTTCATTCTTTTGGGAATATCACCCTTTTTATTTGCGTTTTGGGGTTTCTTCGCTCATCAGCGCATTAACCGACTGGCGGTTTTTATTCTTCCCCCGGAAATGATCGGCTTCTACAAAGCCAATATTAATTATATCACCGAAGCTGCGGTTAACCCCGACCGAAGGCGGTTTTCGAGTCCGGATGAAGCACCTCGGCATTATGTTGATATTGATCATTATGGAGACAGTGCCTTCAGTAAAATGCCCCGGTTTTGGAAAGAGGCTGTCGAGAAATATTCGGAAGATACTTTGAAGGCTTATGGTATTGTGCCGTGGCATATCAACGTAATGTATTATCGCTTAAGGGATGCCTTCCTGATGAACAATCCCGAAGCCATTCTTCGTAATTCAGCAGAGCTTGGTCATTACGTTGCAGATGCCCATGTTCCATTACACACCACTGAAAATTATAACGGTCAGCTCACTGGTCAGGAAGGTATTCATGCGTTTTGGGAATCGCGTTTGCCCGAATTGTTTTCGGATGATTATGATTTCTTTGTTGGCAAGGCATCACACATTGATAATGTTCAGATCGCTGCATGGAAAGCCATTGAAAATTCTCACCGGGCTGTTGATTCTGTATTGTTATTGGAGAAGGAATTATCCAATCATTTAAATTCTTCTAAATATTCATTCGAAACCAAAGGGCGACAAACGGTGAAAGTGTATTCACAAGAATACTCAGCAGCCTATCATAAAATATTAAAAGGCATGGTAGAACGACAAATGCGAGGTGCCATTAAAATGATTGGCGATTTGTGGTTTACGGCTTGGGTAGATGCAGGGCAACCTGATGTAAAAAAGCTGATCAACTACAAACCAACAGAAGAAGAACTAAAAAGAAAACGCGAAGAGGTTGAAGTGTGGAAGAAAGAACAAGTCATCTCCAGACCACATGAAGTTGAAAATGAAAGATAGCAGCTATAATTTTCAGTACTCGCTATGGACTATCGACCATTAACTAGGGACTATACTTCTAACAGAGACGAAACAATTTCTTCCCACTCATCATGCAACGATTTTTTGCTAACCGTTTTGCCAGCTTTGCTATACCAATAAGCTGCATTTCCCAAGTCACCGTCTTTTCTATGTAAATAAGCATGAATCCATGAAGAATCACTTGAATCGACACCTTGGGCCAGATCGTGAGCTTTATTCCAGTCTCCGTTTGCTTCAAACCAAAGGGCTTGCAATAATGGGCTAACGTTTTGGGGAGGTGTATCTTCCTCTAAAGAAGCATTGAATTGGTCGAGCGTCATAGATGTAAATTATGGTGTAAAATTAAAAGAGAAGTATGGGATTCTTACATTTTATTCATTTTTTATTCCATTGAATTTTGAGAATACACTTGCGATTTTTGACATAATAACATTTTCTTCTTTATTGAAATCGTTACATTCGTAAATCATTTTTTAATAGCTTCTAAATAAAAATCGACCCAATGAGCACCCTCATCTTTTTTTTCTGTTTCCTATTTTTTTCTCCAATAACCTTTGCTCAGTGTAATGAGTTTTATCAATTTAAAGAAGGAAGTGAGTGGGAAATGGAAACTTTTAACGCTAAAGGAAAGCTGACGGGCACAAATCAGCAAAAAGTATTGAGCTATGTTAGCACCGCCAATTCTTTTAAGGCAAAAATTTATTCTGCTTTACTAAGCGAAAAAGGAAAAGAGCTGATGAAGGGCGATCTTGATTTTACGTGTACGGATGGAACACTTTTAATTGATATGCGAAACTTCGTTAATCAGGAGCAGATGAAAGCCTTTGAAAGTTATGAGATGAAAATTGAATCGGAGAACCTGGAAATACCTAATGCCTTAACAATAGGTCAAACTCTTAAAGACGGCTCCATGACTATAACGGCAACCAATTCGCCCATACCCATGAACATGATGGTAGAGATTACCGATCGCAAAGTAGTGGGCAAAGAATCAATAACCTCTGCCGCGGGTACATTCGAATGTTATAAAATAACAAGTAAATCTACTTTCAAAACAAAAATGGGAATTAGCATTACGGTTGCTTATGATATAGTGGAGTGGATAGCGCCAAAAGTGGCCATTGTAAAATCCGAATCCTACAAAAACAATAAACTTCAGGGCTATTCACTTTTAACAAAATGGAAGTAAGACTTCGTTTTATTTTCTGATCAATACCGATCATTTCATAGTTGAAGTTGAATCCGCAGGATCAGTTTCAGATGGAGTGGCCGGTTTACTTTCAACAATTTGCTTAAGATCATTCAACCCTTGCTCATATTGATTACTAAGCATCGACCCCATCACTAACCACATTGCTTTACCTGATAAACCTTCATTGGCGCCATCATAGGTCCAGGTAATTTTGGTACCTTCTCCTTCTGGTGTTAAGATAAACTCATTATAGAATGTAGTTTCTGAATTTCCGAACTTCATTCCGTTTTTAACATATTCGTTTTCTCTGACCTCTTCAGTCCATTGAGATCCGGTTTTCGTCTTCGGACCATCCCACGTCATTTTATGACCTACGCTGGCAGCAGGACCCTCAACGGTTTGTTTGGCTTCGGGATCCATCTTTGCCCAGGGACCATACATTAAACTTTTGAAAATCACTTACTTCAGTAAAAACGGAAGACGCGGGAGCGTTGATTACAATCGACTTTTCGATGTGCCCTTGTGAAGGCTGCAGAAGCACAGCAACTAAGCAGATGCCAATGATTGCCAACAGGATAATCCCTATAATTTTTAATGCTTTCATATCAAATGGTATTTTGGTTTAGGCCGAAGTTAGTGAAATTATAAGCTTCGAAAACGTTGTATTTGTCTTAAAAAAGTCGAAAATTGAAAAAACCAAAAATCTTTCCGTATGAGTGTATTCAATAATCCCAATAGAATTCCTGAAAATTACGGCCTGCGCATTGCTGGCGGACTCATTGCATTTTTTCTGTTAATGAAAATCGTGGGGCTTTCTAACCATGTGGAGTTGCGCTTACTGAACCTGCTTATTTTGGCCGCAGGAATTTATTTTGCTTTAAAGAAGTTCAAACAAACTCATCATGATCACCTCAATTATTTCAGGGCATTGGTAACTGGTGTTGGAGCAGGGGCTATAGGCACACTTATTTTTTCAGCAGTTCTTTTTTTATTTATGGAATTCGATCCTTCCATGATGAATGATATTAAGGCAAACTCTGAGATGGGTCGATACCTTAATCCTTATATCGCTGCATTTGTTGTTGCGTTCGAAGGTTTCTTTTCTGGATTTTTGGTGACCTTCATTCTCATCAACTACATTAGCACAGATGATGTGGCTGACCCGGTTGATAAGGAACTTTAATGAAAGTAATTTATTCGTAAACAATATTAAGCAAAGTAAAAGAGCGGATTGATCTTCAATCCGCTCTTTTACTTTGCCGTACATTTTGCATATCATTCACAAATAACTATTAACCTGTCATCACTTCATCTCCAATTCAATTACCGTATCAATCGCATCCATCTTTTCTTTCGGCACTTTTAAGGTGATACCGAATTCATTTTCCAGAAACTTCACGGGCGATTTATCAGTAAACACTTTCGCTGATTTTATTTTCTTTCCCCAGGCGGGCATCACAATGGATTCGTCTTGCCAGTTTAGGATGTGGACATAGACTTTATTTTCTTTTTGTGTCATTACCCCCCAGTCGCGCGCGCTAAGCGGACCGCCACGTGTTCCGTAAATGGTTTCACCATATACAGTTAACCATTCACCCATTTCTTTCAAACGTACAATATGGTCGTTCTGAATTTTTCCATTTGGCATGGGGCCAATGTTTAACAAAAAATTCGAACCATAGCCTGCAGCCTTAACGAGGTATTGAACTAAATCTTTTTTGCTTTTGTGTTGATCGTCTTTAACATTAAAACCCCATGAGTTATTAATGGTTTCGCAGGTTTCTTTTGGCAGTTGTCCTATGGTTTGTTCGGGTGCAAAGCCTGTTGTATTGTGGCCGGGTAAATCTTTTTCAAACATTTGAAAATCTTCACCTTCATACGGTGTTCTATGATGGTTGCTGCCGACCAACGCACCCGGCTGAAGTTTATGAATAAGGTTGTACGTTCTTTCCAATTTCCAATCATCGTTCTTCTTGTCCCACATACCATCAAACCAAATGCCTGCAACATCACCGTAATTGGTTAGCAGCTCAGACAGTTGAGCATCCATATACTCAAGGTATTTATTCATGTCTCCGCTGTCAGGTCTGCCTGTCCACGTTCCCCCGGTGAAGCCTCTTGGAAAATAATCAGGGTGGTGCCAGTCAAGTTGAGAATGATAAAAGAAAAGTTTCAGACCTTCTTTGCGGCATTCATCGGCCAGCATTTTTAATACATCTTTTCCATATGGAGTACGCTTCACAATATTGTAATCAGATACTTTACTATCAAACATGGCAAAACCATCGTGGTGTTTGCTGGTGATGGTAATGTATTTCATGCCGGCCCCCTTTGCCATTTGCACCCAGGCCTTCGGATCAAACTCCGTTGGATTGAAAAAAGTAGGGATATTTTCGTAGGCTTTAATGGGAATCTGCTGTTGATTCATTACCCATTCTCCATTGCCCAACACACTGTAAACTCCCCAGTGAATAAAGAGTCCGAACTTGGCATCCTGAAACCATTCGCGGTTCTTCAGGTTTTCCGGTGAGGGTTGATATTTTTGCGCTTGCGAATAAAATGTAATAAGAGCTAGTGCAATCAGTGCAAAGAAATTCTTCTTCATGTAGATTTATTTAAATTGCGATCCCTGAAAATTAGGGATTCAATATGAGATACAAAAGCATCAATCCGAAACTCTTCATCTCCAATCGCAAAAGGTTATCGAAGGAATTGAAGTCAAATTCAGTACTGGTGGTAAATGCTAACGACATTATGCCCACCAATTCAGACGGAACGATGCGCTTTCGTCAAAACAGCGACTTGTTTTATTTAACCGGTGTCGATCAGGAAGAAACGGTTTTTGTGATGTGCCCTGATTTTCCGGATGAGAAGTATCGCGAAGTTTTATTTCTGAAAGAGACCAGCGAATTGATTGCAACCTGGGAGGGACATAAGCTTACAAAAGAAGAAGCACGTGCGGCAACGGGTATTCAAACCGTTTTGTGGCTTTCTGAATTTCCGAAGCTCTTTAACACGATGATGCTGATGGGGGATACAGAACATGTTTATTTGAATACCAATGATCATTACCGTGCCGAGGTAAGTGTAGAGACGCGTGAGAATCGTTTTGTGAAATGGTGTCAGCAGAAATTTCCATTGCATCGATATGAGCGTCTTGCTCCCATCATGCATCGACTGCGTTCCATCAAATCAGCAGAAGAGATCGCTCTATTACAACTTGCTTGCGATATTACTGAACAAGCATTTTATAGATTGTTGAGGTTTGTGAAGCCGGGGGTAATGGAATATGAGATTGAAGCGGAGCTCGCTCATGAATTTCTAAAAAATGGTTCGCGTGGGTTTGCGTACGAACCCATCATTGCTTCAGGAGCAAATAGTTGTGTGTTACATTATATTGAAAACAATAAACCGTGTAAGTCGGGCGATATTTTATTGCTGGATGTTGGAGCAGAATATGCCAACTACAATGCAGACATGACGCGTACCATTCCGGTAAACGGAAAATATACGAAACGGCAAAAGGATGTTTATAATGCTGTGCTTCGTGTACACCAGGAGGCTGCAAAGATGCTGAGCCCCGGAACGAAATATTTTGAATACCATAAGGAAGTTCAGAAGATTACGGAGAGCGAATTGATTGGTTTGAAACTGATTGACAAAAAGGATGTTAAGAATCAGGATCCGAATAAACCGCTCTTTATGAAATATTTCATGCACGGCACAAGTCACCAACTCGGTTTGGATGTGCACGATGTAGGAAGCATGTATCACAAAATGCAAGTCGGACAAGTGTGGACGATAGAACCCGGCATTTACATTAAAGAAGAAGGACTAGGTGTTCGGATTGAAAACAATGTAATGATTCAGAAAAACGGAGTGTTGGATTTAATGAAGAACATTCCAATTGAAGCGGATGAGATTGAAGAAATTATGAATAAAAAATGATTTACCATTTAATGTTTACCAAACTTTCATGAAGAAAAAACTTTCTGTATTTCTACTGGTATTTTTATTCATTACACTCGCCCATGCCCACGAGTTCTGGCTTCAACCCATAAAATATTTCTATTCAGCTGGAGAGATGGCCCTTATTAGTTTTAAGGTGGGCGAGAATTTCATTGGCGAGCCCTGGGATTTAAAGCGTCATGGAATAGAACGTTTGGAACTGATCCATGGCGACCAAATCTCCGATCTAAAAGCCAGTGTTAGAGAAGGAGAGGGCGATAATCTGGACGTTGAATTATTGGAAGATGGCACGCATTTGATCGTGATGCAAAGCAACAATGCATACATCGAATTAGAAGCCGATAAGTTCAACGAATATTTAAAGGAAGATGGATTGGACAATGTTTATGATCAGCGAAAAAAGACAAATACATTAACGAAATCATCAAAAGAGTTTTACTCTCGCCATACTAAATTGCTATTACAAGTTGGTGATGTAAAAGATGACACCTATAAAAAAGTAATGGGATTGCCCATTGAAATTGTTCCGGATCGAAATCCTTATGCATTGAAGAAAGGCGATTTGATTCGCTTTAAAATATTATGGCAAGGCAAACCCTTTTTTGGCGCGAAGGTTAGAGTATGGAATCGTTTTGATAATCGCACCACAATCCAAAACATATATACTGAACAAGACGGAACCATGGAGACACACATCAGCAATCCAGGCGCCTGGATGGTGAGCGTTGTGAGCATGATACCCGCTACAAAAGCAGGAGCGGATTGGGAAAGTTATTGGGGAAGTTTGGTGTTTGGTGTAAAATAATAATCTATACAATGCAGGATTCTTCAACTCATAATTCCGATCAGGCGCCCGAACCCGTAGGACTTTATCCGCATGCAAGACGAGTAGGTAATTTACTTTTCCTTTCAGGCGTTGGTCCACGCAAAAAAGGATCGAAAGAAATTCCGGGTGTAACGTTGGATGGTGATGGAAATATTTCAAGCTATGACATTGCGGTTCAATGTCATTCGGTTTTTCAGAACGTTCGACTTATTCTGGAAGCTTCTGGTTCGCGATGGGAAAATCTGGTTGATGTAACCGTCTTTCTAACGAACATGAAAAACGATTTCCCAATCTTCAATAAAATTTATGCAGAACACTTTAAAGACAATCAACCTTGCCGCACGACAGTGGAGGTGAGTGCGCTGCCTACACCTATTGCAATTGAATTGAAGTGTATTGCTACGATTTGAAAGTCGTATTTAGTTGGAATACTTTTCGGTTTAGTTGTTGTCGAAAATGTTTTTGTTCCAACCTCTAAAATCATAGTATTTTGATTTGGGTTCCCCTGTCCAGCCATTGATTCCTTTCTTTGGCAACAACACACCGTGAACATACACGACAGGGATAAGCGTTAACCCTAATACTATGAATGCAACTGTACGTCCAAAGAATAGGGATAGCGCAACGATGATAGCAAGGGTCACAAAGTATTTAAGTAGTTTTCTCAACTTCGGACTTCGCTCTTCAAAGTGTCCTAAAAAGATATGTCCGACTAATATTAGAAAAGTCACGATCGAGACTTCAAACCATAAAGTATTCGTGTTCCACATAATCGCTGTTATTTTTAGTTTCGCTAATTCAAATAGTTTGCACTGTTTAGTGAATGCTGTCTAGGTCTGGGAAAGTAAGAAAGCATTGCGCGTGACTCATACTCCTATGAAAGAAATCAAAATGATTTAGAGTTCATACAGCAGTCCGAAGACCGCAAGCATAGTGGGCACAAGAGAGCAGCCCGCATACCATCGCCAACACTTTCGCCAGCTCGATTCTAACGCAAGCCCTACTTTTACCAATTTGTAGTATCACGACAAACTAGGCTTTATTCAAGATGCAATGCCACGAACTATTTGGCAACCATACCCTTAACATCTATTGAGGATTCACCGTTGGTCACCATAACTATTTGATCATTAAACTTGTAGAAAATTGCATAATTCTGACCATTCTTAATTTGACCCGCCACAATAACATTACCATCCAGAATCATTACCCCGGCAGCAATAGAATCTTGTAACCCTTGAATCAAACTTGTTTCAGATCCATTTTTCCAAAGCTTGGCTTTTGGCAGAAAATTATTAGCGACCTCCTCCTCAAACCCTGCAATGTAAACATCTGATCCATCAAACGTCATCCCCACTGCACCTCCTGGTCGTGCACCGGTTGTCAAATATTGTGGGCTACTATTCTTCCAGTAGGTTACTGGTACGGAATTACCGCTCCACCAATTAGATCCCACTACATGAACATCTGTTTCTGTAACCTGAATATCATTTACAGATGCATTGCCTGTTAGCAAATTCTCTTGTCCATCTTTCCAATAGAGTGGAAAAAAAGTGTCGGGATAGTCCCCAACAAACGCACCGACATAAACACTTCCATTGGCAACGGTTATTGAAGTAGCCTCAGAATAATCCAACTCATCAGTGGGCAATAGTACACGGACATCATTTTTCCAATATGTTGCAGACCACTTAGTTCCGTCATGTATTATCCCCGAAACATATATGTCATTTCCATCAACAAATATGTCCGAACAAGTTGCCACAGCAGATCCATCAGTCACAGGGTTGAAAATTGAGTTTTTCCAATATCCGGGAGTAAAACGATCACCACCCCAAATATTCCCAGCTATATATATGTCAGAGTTAACAATCATAATTTTGGAGGTCATTGAATTTGAATTATTAGGCACCTCAGTCAAAGCAGTGCTGACACCATTTTTCCAAATCTTCGGAATTACGCGGTTGTTTGGTTCATCATGTTCGTCTCCAATAATGTAGATATCGTAATAACTAAAGGTTGGTCCGTTGACTGTGCCTCCATCAATGGTCAAAGATACGGGACCTGTGGAAGCATCTGAAGGTACTTTCACAATCAGTTTATTCTCTGCTACACTGAGAACCTCAGCTTCCCGTCCGTTAAACATAATCTTGTTACCATTACTATCTTCACTGAAATTGCTTCCTGTTATTGTTACCTCCATTTTAAATGAACCAGCGGAAGGATCAATCGAATCAATAATTGGTGTGGGCTTACTATTGACCGTTACTGTATAGCTTACAAAAGATCCATCTTCAGCAGTTATAGTATAAATAACGGGGTTACTAAAATCCTGAGGCTCACTATTGGCAGGTGTAATATTTGAACCAGGTGAAACGTCAATCGATGGAACTAGTTCAGTTTTTGACTGATTGAAAGGTACCACCACCGTTATCGCTTTCGCAGTTTCATCAACTATCCCTTCAATATCAGAAGCTAAAGATTCATTTTCAATCTTAGTAAATTTAAATGAAATAATGATTTTTTGTGATCTTTTCTCGTCTTCTGAACAGGAGAAAGCAGAAAGTAAGTAAATGGAAAGAATAAATCTTGACAAGATTCGAAAACTCAACATGTTTTAAAGATTAAGCGAGCGAAAGTAGAACTAAATTTTAATATTTTCAGAATTTTTCGTTTCGCACAATTCACTCCATTGAAATTGCTCACAACAATAGTATACAAGCAGTATCGCTTATATTATCCACTCTTCGTCCACTCTCGGTTTAGCCAAGGATAATGGAAGCGTTAGTCAATCTTTGGCGGAGCATCGGACAAAAAAATGACATTTTTAGAGAAGGATCGCTGAACCTACTGATAACTGACAGTAATCCATTAAAGTACAATTAGAAAAGGATTTACTTTCTACCAATATACATTATTTCCCCCTTCACCAATCCAAACTTATTCCGGGTCTCTTCCAATAATGTATTTACAAATTGATCTTCCGTGGCAATTAATCCTGCACGCTCCATTCGCTTCGCATAATCTTTTCCGTACTTGCGCACGTGGTCATCCTGACCATATGCTTTTTCGCGTTCGCGTGGATCGGTGATGGATGGATCTTCTAACGTTACCTCTGGTACTGGATTAAAGAAAGGCACCTGAAGAATAGCAAAACCGCCCGTCTTCAGCACGCGATGAATTTCACTCATGGCCTTGATATCATCTCTAACATGTTCGAGGACATGGTTACATAATAGTGCATCGAATGTATTTTCAGGAAATGGGATTTCGTGAATATCCATTTTCACTTTTGCTAATGGAGATTCAATATCGGCTGTAATGTATTGGTCACCATGAATTTTCTCAAAGCGTTTTATAAAACAGGCTTCCGGGGCAATGTGTAACACGTGCATCGGGCGCTTAAAAAAATCGGTGCGTTGATTGAGATAAAACCAGATTAACCGATGCCGTTCCAGTGAAAGACAATTCGGACAAAGCGCATTGGGTCTGGGATTCAGGCGACCATACGGTAGAAATTTCCGGAAACTCTTTTCACAAACCGGGCAGGTAACATCATTACCAATGTAAAAAACACCCAGTACTTTTAGCCCGATTCCGCTTACACGTTGCAGGTATTTACGCGGAACAAAGCGAATGAGCAGGGAAATCAGTTTTTTCATGGCCGGCAAAGATAACCATCAAGTTCAAAGTTAAAAGTTCCGGGTTTCGAGTTCAAAGTTCAAGGTTCAAAGTTCCGAGTTCAAAGTTTCGGGTTTCGGTCAACGGGCCACGGTCGACAGTGGTCTGTGGACCTAAAAATATTCTATTTCAGGTAAAACTATTTGCCCGGGCTGCCCATCTTTATACCAGATTGGCTGAATTGCTGGCAAGGCAGAATGCCAATTGAGCGTTTAAATTCCTAATCCGTGGTTGATACTTTACTAGACATCGCAATGATGCATGCTGATACCCTCGTAATCCGGGCCAAACAAGGGGATCAACCTGCCCAAGGCAAATTAGTGCAGCTCTGGTACAAGCGTATTTACAACTATGCCTATAAATTTTTTCTCGATCACGACCTGGCCATGGAGGTTTCGCAGAAAACATTTATCTCCATGTGTCGAAACCTACCCAGTCTTCAGGATAATGGCCGGTTTAAATCCTGGCTCTATACCATTGCCGTAAACTATTGTCGTGAGGAAGCCCGAAAGATTAAAGGAAACCGCGCGGTTTCGTTCGATAAGGTTTGGAATCCCGAAGCAGAAGAATCTCCTCAATGGGAATCATCGCGCCAGCGAAATGAAAATCCGGAGCGGCAGCTTCAGCAACTTGAACTTGCCGACATTTTGCAAGAGGCCTTAATGGAATTGAGTGTCGAGCAACGTGAGGTTGTTATTATGAAGGAATATGAAGGGTTAAAGTTCCGCGAGATTGCCGAAGCGTTGAATATCTCAGAGAACACGGTGAAGTCGAGAATGTATTATGGACTTGACGGATTGAAGAAAATTTTGGATCGTAAAAATATTACTAAAGATACCTTGGGTTATGAACTATAAACCAAACGAAAGCGAGTTGATGGCTTACCTCTACGGAGAGTTAGAAGGTGAAGCCAGGACGAAAGTAGAACAATACCTTGCCCTGCATGAGGATGAAAGAATATCGCTTGAAAATTTAAAAAGCGTAAGCAATCTTTTAGGTCGTGTAAAAGATAAAGAAGTGATTGCTCCACCAATTTTTATCGGTGATGCCAAGCAACATTACTTCTGGGATGTTCCGTATTTTAAAACCATTATGAGCATTGCAGCATCGCTGTTGCTAGTGATGATGGTGGCCTATTTTATGGGAACTCAAATTAATATGAGTGGCAATGAACTTAAAATCAGTTTTGGAAAACAACCTGAAGTAATTCCGGTAGTGAAGCCAGAAGTTAAACCAACGGAGGCATCCTTAACGGCCACGCAAGTTCAGGAGATGATCAATTCATCGTTGGCTACCAATAATGAATCCTTGCAAACAAGCTTTGAAGCGTCACAACAAAAACTGGATGCATCCATACGAAAGAGTTTAGCATCGAATTCCGGAAATATGGATCAGTTGATTCGTGAAGCTTCTACAGCATCGCAAACACAAATCAGAGAATATGTAGCCGGCATACAAACCGAAAACATGAAAATGGTGAAGGATTATTTTCAACTCACAGCTACCGATCAAAAGAAATATGTAGAAGCCTTGTTGGTTGATTTTGCAAAATATTTGGAACAACAACGCAATAATGATCTCCAACTTGTTCAAACCCGGTTGAACAGCATGGAGAAAAATACGAGCGTCTTTAAACAGGAAACGGAGCAGATTTTGTCGAGCATCATTACAACCGTTGGTAATCCCAACTCAACGCGAGGAAATAAGAATTGAGAACGTAGACACAAGACTTTAGACACAAGACATTAGTATTTATAGTAAGACTAAGCAATAAAATTAAATCGGCAGTCACCTCTCCTTCGGAAAGGGCAGGGGTGAGGCCATAAAATAAAACACACGACTTTAAAATAATAGATATGAAAACCATAGTTCGATTCTGGAAAAGTGCAGTATGGATGGTGTTAATGATATCGCAACCTCTCTTCGCACAAAGAGTAGATGAGCAGCGTATGCAGCGCGATATCGCTGTAGCCGAAAATGTGCTGAGCACTTTAATTAAACAACAATTCGATCAACAGCGCATGTTTTTCCCGCTGGAAGTAACAGCCAATTATCAGCCTGGTTACGGTGTAACATTTTATTTGCCAGCAGATTTCACAACACCAATAAATTTTGCCATCGGAGCCGATGGTTTTGGTAGCAACAACGTAATGATTTGGAGTGGCCAGGAACCAGCAGATTTACCTGAACCTCCAGAACCGAGTGTATATATTAACTCCAGCGGAGATAATAGAGAAGAGAATGACCGTGCACGAGCGGAAAGAGATAGAGAGAGAAGTGTTAATACAATTAAACTCGCAAGTAAATCCAAAAAAGGAAAGAAGGTTGATATGGATAGTGTGCGTGATGCCTACAACTTAAAGGTAATCGAAGCGGCAAAAATGTTTTTGGTTGATTATGGAGATATGATCACCCAACTTCAACCCGAAGAGAAAATTATTGTGGCAAATCAGGGAGATCAGCCTCACGTATGGGTAAATCAATATTTCAACTCACCACAACGCACGCATCTTTCAGTTGAATTAATCAAATCTGATTTGATCGCTTACAAACAAGGTAAGCTAAATCACGATCAGGTGATGGCAAAAGTGAAAGTAGTAAACACAGAATCGATGGAAGCGGTTGAACCTGATTTCGAATTACTGTCCAGCATCTTCAATCGGTTATATCGTGCCGATCTTTCTAAAACCTATTTCATGGAAGATAACATCTACTATGAGCGCTTAAAAGACTATGGTGTAGTGTATTACCTCCGAATGTATAGCGGAGTTGAGATTGACTATCAACGCTATGCCATGCCTACACTAGGGTTGGAAGATATCGATCTGGCAACGCGCAACAAGAAAGTTGCTGAGCTGTATCCAACCTTTGAAAAGGAAATGAAGGAGAATATTCTGGATTATGGCCGCACATTAAAGAGCCTGAAAGACAATGAACAACTTGTTTTTCAGATCCAGTTAACCCGATGTGCGGGCTGTGGCATACCCACAACGCTGGAGTGTACGGTTAAAGGAAGTGTATTGAAAGAATTCAATGCTGGCAAACTGGATAAGAATGCCGCTCTTAGTAAGATATCGGTTAAAAAAGGAGCAAAGCAATAATTGAAAGCAATAAAAGCGGAAGGATAGCCGTTATCCTTCCGCTTAATTACAGGATAGGGTGATGATGTGTATGAGTGGTTGAAGGGAATGTAACCTTATTTGTTATTTGGAGTAAAGTAATATTGGCGGTTATTAAATCATAACAGTTCCCTAAATCAAAATCAGGCATGAAAAGAAAATTACTCATTGGCGCAGGAATATCCATTGGACTTCTCGCAGCTTACTTTATTTTCCGAACCAATACGGTAGGAGGAGTAGCTGATATCATTGCCGATGTAAAGCGTGGACCGTTTAAAATAGAGATTGAGACAACGGGTGAGTTGGAAGCCAAGAACTCGGTTAAAATTGTTGGACCTTCTTCACTTATGCAATTCGAAATTTATCAGGTTAATATTCAAAGCATCATTGATGAGGGAACGGTTGTTAAGAAAGGGGATTGGATAGCAACATTGGATCGTACTGAATTTCAGACTAAATTTTCTGCTAAGCAACTTGAGTTTGAGAAAGCAAATTCAAAATTTGTGCAAACTCAGCTTGACACTACACTTCAGATGCGCCAATCTCGCGATGAGTTGATCAACCTTAAATATGCTGTAGAAGAAAAAGCAATAGTACTTGAGCAATCAAAGTTTGAGCCTCCAGCGACTATCAAGCAAGCAGGGATTGATGTCGACAAAGCGAAACGAGCTTATGAACAGGCGCTGGAGAACTATAAAATAAAGAAGAAACAGAATATTGAAAAGATGCGTGAAGTATCGACTGAGCTTCGCAAAGTAGAAAATGGAATAAACAGTATGACGACAGTATTAGAGTCTTTCAATGTACTGGCTCCTGAACCAGGAATGGTGATTTATCAAAAAGATTGGGATGGAAAGGCAATTAAGGCAGGTTCACAAATTAGAATGTGGGAACCAACAGTAGCCACTTTGCCAGACTTAACCAAAATGATGTCAAAGACGTTTGTAAATGAAGTCGATGTGCGAAAAGTAAAAGCAGGACAAAAAGTGGAGATTGGCTTGGATGCATTTCCAGACAAGAAGTTGAATGGTCTGGTTATCCGTGTAGCCAATGTTGGTGAACAACGCCCTAATTCAGACGCCAAGGTTTTTGAAATTGCCGTAGAAATTAATGGCACTGATCCTGCACTCCGTCCGGCTATGACCACCAGTAATAAGATTATTGCCAATGTAATTGACAGCGCTCTTTTTATTCCGTTGGAATGCCTGCACAGTCAGGCGGACACAATTACGTACGTATTTAAAAAAGAGGGATCCGAAATCATTAAGCAGGAAATTATTGTGGGTGAGACGAATGCCAATGACGTTGTTATTCTTGGGGGACTTACTGAAAGTGATAAAGTTTATTTATCCGTTCCAACGGGCAAAGAAGATGACGAAATCAACTTACTCAAACAAATGAACGGTAAGCGTAAGAAAGTAAAAGAGGAGGAGATTAAAAAAGAAGATAAACCAGCGATTGTTGTTCCGGCAAGCATCACCACCAATTAATCGCGGTCATACATGATACCTCAGCGTTTACTTGCAAACCTCTACATTGCCATTGAAGCGGTAATAGCGAATAAAGTTCGTTCATTGCTTACAGCACTCGGAATCATTTTTGGTGTGGCAGCAGTTATTGCCATGTTGGCCATTGGTAATGGAGCACAACAAGAGATATTAAATCAAATTAAATTGGTGGGCGTTAACAATATTGTCATAAAACCCATCATAGAACAAGAAGAAGGAAAGGTAACGGAACAGGTTGGTCAAAAAGAAAAGAAAAAGTTCTCACCAGGCTTAACGATACGTGATGTGAGAAGCATCGAACGCGTTATTCCTGAAAATCTGATTGTGAGCCCTGAAATCATTTTGGATAGCTATGTCATTCGCAATGGATTGAGACGATCCGCGAAGCTTGTAGGCGTAGAGCCGGTGTATTTTAATATGTACAACTTTACCTTTTCGGAAGGACAAATTTTCAACGAAGAGCAACGAAGATTGGGTGCTCCGGTATGTGTTATTGGTCACTCTATAAAAACGAAATTTTTCCCCACCGAAAACCCTATTGGAAAAAGTATAAAAGTGGGGCATCAGTGGCTTAAGATTGTTGGCGTTTTGTCAGAAAGGACTGTTTCAGAATCAAGCATTAACAAGTTGGGTATTCGAAATTTCAATATGGATGTTTACGCACCCCTTCAAACTATTTTGATTCGGTACAAAAACAGAGATAAGATTACAGCTGAAGCATTAAGACTTGCCGCCATGCAAAACCGCGGATCATTTTCAATGGGTAATGGAAGTAACGATAAGCAAAGTGAGTTGGAAAAGAAGAACTACCACCAGCTAGACAGATTGGTAATTCAAGTGAGCGAAACAAGTCGGCTTACTTCCACGGCAGAAGTCATTTCACGATTACTGGAGCGTAGACACTATGATGTTGTGGATTACGAAATTGAAATTCCAGAGTTGCTACTCAAGCAACAGCAACGTACGAATGATATTTTTAACTATGTTCTTGGCGCGATTGCAGGAATATCACTACTGGTAGGTGGCATAGGTATAATGAACATTATGCTTGCTTCCGTCCTGGAGCGTATAAAAGAAATTGGATTGCGACTATCGATAGGTGCTAAGAAAAGTGATGTTGTGCAACAATTTTTGTTTGAAGCGGTAATGATCAGCGTGAGTGGTGGATTGATTGGTGTAGTCTTAGGTATTACGATGGCACTTGTTGTTTCCGAGTTTGCTGGCATTCCTACGATTATCAGTTTCTCTTCTATTGTTTTGTCCTTTGGCGTTGCCGCTACAGTAGGTTTAATTTTTGGTATTGCTCCGGCCCGCAGAGCAGCCAGTCAAGATCCGATTTTATCATTACGATATGAATAGATATTTTCTTGGAATAATTTTTTTTTCACTTTGTAGTGTAGGGCTTCGCGCCCAGGAAAACTTCACCATAAATGATGTTATTCAACGCTCCCAATCTCAATCTCCTGATTTTAAACAGGCTGAGACAAGGAAGGAGAATCGATATTGGCAATACCGATACTTCAAGACGAATTATAATCCGCAAGTGCGATTAATTAGTAACAATGCGGGCTTTCTTTACGACAATAGAATCAATCCCATTCTTCAGGATGATGGTTCCATTCTTTACATTCCTATAAATCAATTTAATCCCGGGGTTAACCTTGCACTCCAGCAGCCCATACAATGGACAGGTGGAACGATTTCTGTAAATTCTTCATATAATTATTTCAATGATCTTATTCAGGATAGGTCATCATGGAATGGAACACTTTTTAATATTCAGTTAGATCAACCTATACTATCTTACAATCGCTATAAATGGGATAAGCGTATTGAACCTATTAAATATGAAGAGTCAAGACGCGACTACGCTGAATCGATGGAGGAGATTTCGAGAGGTGCAGTAAGTTATTTCTTTGGTGTTCTCGAAGCGCAGGTCAATCAACAGATTGCTCAGTATAACCTTGCGAACAACGATACAATCTATAAAATAGAGCAAGGCAGATATAATATAGGAACGACTTCACAAGATAAACTCTTACAAGTCGAATTGCAGTTGCTACGTTCGAGACAAGATGTTGCGCAGGCAAAGCTCGATCTCCAAAATGCAAGTTTGCAGTTACGGTCATACATTGGTTTAAGAAACGGTGAAAGTTTTGATTTGGTGTTGCCTGATGAGATTCCCATTTTTGCAGTGAGCGAAGAAGAAGCGTTAAAGCATGCGAAAGAGACTCGTTCAGCCTTCATTGCTTTTCAAAGACGGAAAATTGAAGCAGATGCTGCAGTAGCACAGGCTAAAGGCACTCGGTATGAAGTGGGATTGTCAGGGGCTTTTGGGCTAAACAATGTAGGGGCCTCTGTTGGTGATATTTATAAAAGTCCCTCACCACAGCAATTTGTAAACCTCCAGTTCAATATACCCCTGATTGATTGGGGGCGCAGGCATGCATTGATGAAAAGTACATATGCCAACAAGCAGTTAAATGATTACCTCATTGCGCAAGATGAAGTACTGTTTGAGCAAGAGATTTTAACACAGGTTAGACAGTTCGAGATGCTACAGTTACAAATTGAGATTACGCGTAAAGCAGATCAGGTAGCTTTCGAACGATATACAGTAGCGCAGAACCGTTATCTTATTGGAAAGATTGACATAACAAACCTCAACATTGCGTTAACAGAAAAGGATAATGCCAAGAGAAGTTATCTCCAGGCATTAAAATCATTTTGGATTGGCTACTACAATTTACGCAGGCTTACGCTCTTCGATTTTGCTGAAAGTAAATATTTGTACAATCCATTAGATAAAGACGATCGATAATTCTGATAACACTCAATGACTTTACCTTTTCGTTCATTGCGGCATTCCTTTGCGACTTTGCGTGAATCAATACAGTTCACGCAAAGTCGCAAAGATTGGAATGTCAAGAGCGCAAAGTCTAAACTAGAAACTAAACTTACTTAAGAACTCTTCCAACTCTTCTTTCAATGTCCGATGATTATTAATTCCTAGAGTAGAATTAATAAGTTCATTCTCCTTCACATTAAGTTCGTGTAAACGTAAATGTTGGTTGATAAAAATAAATTCCAATGGAGGTATGAGTTCTTTCAATACATCCACAATATCAATTACTTTTAAACTACGCTCAACCAGATTGTAAGTACCACTTGCTAACTGTGCAGTAAGTAAATTATTCAATGCTTTTGCAAGTAAGTCAATGTGAATAAAGGTGCGTGATTGTTTTCCATCACCTTGTATGGAAATGATTTTATCAAAGTTGGCTTCGAATACAAATTTATTGATCACGGCATCGAAGCGCATGCTTTTGCTGTATCCATAGGCGTTTCCACAACGAACGATGTAGGTGTCAATTTTATTGGTCAATCTTCTCACATGCTCTTCGCCTCTAAGTTTCGATACTGCGTATGGAGTTTGTGGATTTAATGCAGAAAGTTCGTCAACAGCGTCTTTAGAAGAACCATATACGCCAGTGCTACTGGTGTAGATAAAACGTTTTACATTACTTTCTTCAACGGCATAAACAAGTTCGGCCGTGCCCCAGTGATTTACCTGCTCATAC
>JANODK010000101.1:0-8629 GCA_031412655.1 Chryseolinea sp. | reverse complement strand
TAAAACCGCTGGTGGAAGAGAAGATTTCCATGTACGAAGAAGCGGCTCGTAATAAAGAGATTACATTACTAAATGAAGTGGCGGGTGATATTGCCGTCTGGGGCGATATTAATCAGCTAAAACTCATCTTCCGTAACCTGTTGAACAATGCAATAAAGTTTAATCACAGTGGCGGAGTGGTCCGCATTTATTTAAAGGAGTCTTCCGAACATGTTGATATTTCTGTAGCAGACTCCGGTGTAGGTATTGATGGCGTTGATCTTGGTAAGTTATTCAATGCTGAAACTCACTTCACAAGGTTGGGAACTAAAAAAGAAAAAGGTTCCGGTCTTGGGCTTCTACTCACAAAAGAATTTGTAGAATGCAACGGTGGAACCATTACCGTAACCAGTGAGCTCGGCAAGGGTTCTACTTTTACCTTTACATTGAAACGGGTTTTTTCAGAGGTAAAAAAAGAAGAAAAAGCTTTACGCTCATCTTTTTAACTTTGCCACTTCAGCTTCGGGCAATCTCAAATTTCTTTTTTGATACTCCAGTAAATCACGGATGACTTTTGCCTTGAAGTTTCTACCCGGAATATCAAGTACTTGCGGTATTTATATTGATTTGGTGTGATGGGGCTTATTCGGCACTAAAACCTGAAGCGTGGATGGCAATATCTTGATCTCAAATGAATCATCAATTCCGCTTGGTTCACCATCAATATGGTACGCAATGGGTCGCGATGTTTTAAGATGAAGTGAAGAAGTTTCCAATGTTTCGCAAAAGATTGATTTCTGAATATCGCCTGCAAACATGGCATAAATAAAATCAGCACGGTAAGCCGGAACTTTCTTCAACATCGTTACATGAAGAATACCATCACACACCGAAGCGGCCGGAGCAATGCGCGCATTGTTTCCGTATTGTGAAGAATTTCCAATCGCAACGATAAATGCTTTTTGGTCTATTATTCCTTTTGCATTTGAAAGCTGAAAATCAAATTCATGAAACTGAATATATTCCCGAATGATCAGTTTTACATAGCCCAACAATCCGCGCTTACTTTTTCTGCCAAAGAGATTGGCAATGTGCCCGTCAAAACCAATACCTGATACATTAAGAGAGAGCTTACCATTTACAGTAAAGGTGTCCATTGCCATTATTCGGCTATCGAACAAACTCACCAAAGCTTCTTTAATTTTTAATGGCATCCCCAAGTGTCTTCCCAATCCGTTGCCTGAACCACGGGAAATAATTCCCATGGGCACGTCCGAAAAAATCAATCCCTGTGCTACTTCATTTACAGTACCATCACCTCCAACGGCAATTACATATTGAAATCCCTTGGTAGTAGCTTCACGGGCTAGTTCTGTAGCATGGCCGCGGCTTTGCGTAAACTCAATGGTACATTCAATGTCTCTTGCTTCGCAAGCATCAATCATCAACCCTTCTACTTCAGGTTGAAAACCACCCCCTGCGTATTTATTGACAATGAATAATACCTTCTTAACTTCGTTGTTCACGCTTCAACATTACTCAATTTTATGGAATTGGATTTTTATTTGAGCCGAAAATTAATGTTCAAGGCCTGGAATAAAGAAACGAAGTTGCTGATGCGCCTGAATGCTATTGATTGTGTTCGTGGTGAATTACAAAAGAAGAATCACATACTTCTTCAATTTACCGGATTACATGACCGGCATCAGGAAGAAATTTATGAACTGGATGTCCTGCTCATCAATAACAAGAAGCACGTAGTAGTTTGGAACGTTGAGCGAAATGGCTGGGAGCTTAATTCAATATCAGAATCTGCAGTGCATGAACCCTTCCTAAAAACTATTTCAAGTCAGGCAGCCCGCATCTGCAATTATTTTGAAACCGAAGAAGGTAAAAAGGTCAAATGAGATTATTTCAGGTTTACTTTTTCCTGAATGTATTTCACAGCCTGATCGAAGGTTTGAAGTTTTTCAGCATCATCATCCGGAATACGGATATCGAAAGTCTGCTCAAACTCCATTACAATTTCAGCATAATCGAGTGAGTCGATTCCTAAATCCTTAACAAAATTTGCATCCGGGGTGATTTCTGATTCTGCGATGCCGAGTTTTTCTGTCAGTATCTTGGTGACTTTAAGAGGAATGTCTTGCATAGCGGCTTAATGTAGGTGTAAATGTATTAAATCTGTATTAGCCTCACAAGGGATGTTGATGGTTAGTCCTACTTTGTCATGTTTAAGGCTGCACGCTTCAGGCTACAGGCTTCACGCAGATTGCAGGCACAAAATAGCTTGCGGCTTGTAGCCTGAAGCATGAGGCCATTTAAAATCAACTATTAACCATTAACTCAATACTGGGCCTCACTAGAATCTCATAAAAAATTCAGTCCCCTTCCCTACTGTTGATTTTACGGTTAGAGTACCCTGATGTTGACGCATGATCTGGCGAGATAAACTTAGCCCAATACCCGACCCTGTTTTCTTTGTAGTGAAGAATGGAATAAAAATCCGATCGAGGGCTTCTGGCTCGATGCCTGTGCCATTGTCTTTTATAGAAATAACCGGCCTTGTTTTTTCATTCAGGAATGCCTTGATGATAATCTCCTTATTCTCCGACTCATCAAAAGCCTGAATGGCATTGCGGAGTAAATTAATCAGAACTTGTTCGATCAAATTCCGATCTGCAGAAATGGTCAGATCATCAGGGTAAACCGACAAGGTAAGTTGGATGCATTTCTCAGCGAGGTCTTTTCGATGGAGCATCGTTAATTCTTCTAACAAGGATTTGATATCAATATCAATTGGGCGTGGTTTCGGAATGCTCGTCAGGCTTCTAAACTCTTTTACAAAGTGTATGAGTCCTTCGCTGCGTTTACCTATGGTTTGTAATGAAAGATGAATATCATTGAGTTGATCTTTTGAAAGCGGCAAATCTGAATTGGACAAAACATGTGGTTTCAATTCTTCCTCTACAACTCCTGCAAGTGAGGAGATTGGGGTAACTGAATTCATAATTTCATGCGTCAATACACGCACCAAATTTTGCCATGCTTCCATTTCCTTTTCTTCCAATTCGTTTTGAATATTCTGAATGGAAATCAGCTTTGCATTTTCGCCTCGTAATGTCAGTTCGATAGCGTATACAGAAAGTTGTAAAAGATCTTCACCTGCTTTTACACGGATGAGTTCGCGACCTCCGGTCTTTAACTTTTCGAAAACAAACACAAGTTGTTCATGTACTTCGCGAAGATCATTCAATGTATCCGCGCGATTGGTCTTTAAAAGTTTTCGCGCTGCGCTATTAAAAATTTCAATCTTTCCATCCTCCTTGAATACCAGAAGCCCAATACCCACATGCATTACAATATTTTTGAAGAAGAGAAACTCAGAATCTTTTTCTCTGCGTGTGTTCCGCATATTGGTCATCGCTTCATTCAACTCATGATGCAACCTTCTTACTGCAGGATCATCGATCTCCGTTTTAAAAGAATACGTTAGATCGTCAAACTTAATAGAGTCTATAAAGCCAGCCACGTTTCCATTGGATCGATCGAGGTAATCAATCAATAGTTTTACCTGATAAGCACTCAAGGCTAAAAAGACCAGCGAGACAATCCAATCTCCTTTTGAAAAGGCAAAGAATGAAAACAAAAAAATAGATGCGGCCAGAAAGGCAACCCGGGGTACTAGTGGAGATTTCCAATTAAACTCCATCATAATCCTGAAAGACAAAAAGCTCGAAGCATAAAGCAAGTATACGGCAGATGCGGAATAAAGATCAACTTAATAAACAAAGTTACCAAAGAGATCGCATCGTACATGTGTTCGATTTTGAAACTTCAACCTCCTTACCTTCAGTCATTCTAAGAATAAATCAATTCTTTACATTTTTCTTCCGATATTTCTAAATGATTTTAAGCCCTAAAAAGGTAAGAGAATCATTTTAATAGCGTTGATTTAAAATGAAGTACTTCAGTATTATATGTTTTTGCTTATTGTCCCTTCTCGTTCGGGCTCAACAACCTGTTGAGATTGATGATGTCATAAACGAACGCAATTTTCTATTGAAAGAACTAACGTACTACATTGACGAAACAAACTCCATAACGTTTTCGCAAGCTACTTCAACCGGGTTCTCCAACCGGTATCGCCAACACGAATCGTATCAGAATAAAGATTTTAAAACGAATGCATCCTATTGGATTCGTTTCCCGGTTCATCACAATGCAAACTCAAAAAAAATCTGGCTGTTTGAATTTTACGATCAGACGATCGATTACATAGAAGCTTACATTCCACAAGAGGACGGCTCATACCGTGGAGTCGTGATGGGTGATACTCAGCCATTCGATAAGCGAACCTTCCGTCATAAAAATTTCGAGATTCATCTCGACATGAAATCCGATACGGTCGTCTATTACTATTTCAATGTTCGCTCTCACGATTTTGCTGACATCCGAATTGCGTTTCGATCGGTTGATCGTTTCATTTATTACGCGCTCAATGAATATTTTTTATTCGGCACATTCTATGGAATGATTCTCATCATCATTCTCTATAATTTTCTGATGTACCTCGCCATTCGGGAAATAAAAAACATCTATTACATCTTCTACTTATTAAGCGTTGCGGCTTACGCCTTCAGTCTGGATGGAATCGGATTTCAATATTTATGGCCGAACCATCCGGAGTGGAATGACTACATGTTGGGGATAACGCTGTATGGCGTAATTCTTTGGGCGCTCATCTTTACACGCAGGTTTTTAAATACGCGTGCCAATGCTCCGGCACTCAACAAAGCATTGACAATCATGATTGCATTAAGGTCTCTCATGTTTGTCATTGAATTCTTTTTCTATCCTGAACTGTTTGCCTATCGAAGTGTAGAGATTATCCCACTCTCTCTAATATTTTATACCGCCATCCAGGTTTGGTCAAAAGGGTATCGCCCCGCACGGTTTTTCGTTTTTGCGTATGGGCAACTTTTCATTGGCTTCTTTCTGCGAACCATGGTGTATCTGAATGTTCTTCCTTTAACTACACTTTCACATTATAGCCTTCACATCAGCTTCGTACTCGAAATGCTATTCTTAACCTTTGCCCTTGGCGACAGAATTCAAATTCTAAAAGACATGCGCGACCGGGCATTGAAACGAATCATCCATCAGCACGAAGTGAACATGAAATTAAAAGATAAGGTAAATCGTGAGCTGGAGGAAAAGGTGCAAGGACGGACGGTGGAGTTGAATGAGAAGAATCATTTGCTGGAGGAGATCAATCGCAAATTAGAGCGCCAGTCAATCGAAATAAATCAAATCAATTCAATCCTTGATCTTGACAATTGGAAGCTGAAGAACAGCATAAAAGAAGTGTTGAATGAAAGGCTCATGGAGAAAACCATGGACTATGCTCAATTCAAAACTATTTATCCTGATGGCCTGGCCTGCGATCGCTTCCTGGAGAATTTAAAGTGGGAAAAGGGATTTCATTGCCGCAAGTGCAATAATGAAAAGTACTTCGATGGTTCCCAAAAATTTTCACGAAGATGCTCCCGGTGCGGTTATAATGAGTCGATTACCGCCTACACCATATTCCACAGCATCAAATTCCCGATCGAAAAGGCCTTTTACATAGCCTACCTTACTGTAACCGGCAATAAGGATATGACGCTGGACAGCCTTGCCACCCAGTTGGGATTGCGCCTTAACACTGTATGGAGTTTTAAGCACAAGGTTGTTGATAGCATCACTGAGCTTCAAAAAAGAGGCAAAAAACCTACGGCTTCACGCTGGGAAGAGGTAATCTTTACCGAGTCGACTACCAATCCTGTTCAGACAAAAACAGCTTCAAAAAATATAAAATTAAAGGCCTGATCAAGACCTTTAATTTCGTGTTTATCAAGCGCAAAAAGATAATCGTTAAATATTTAAAAATAGCCAGAAAACGATTGTAGTCAATGTTTTTTACGCGCAAAAAAGTATGTTCAAAATACACACTTTCCTACCTTCATATTGGTCGATTTGTTAAAAAAATATCATAATCCTCTTGACTCCTGCATAAATTAGTTCTGCCTACAGCATAAATACGCAAACGCTGTACAGCGCCAACGCATATGAGGAGAATCTTTACAGTTTTTATTGCGCTTCTAACCATTTCCTCTGCCTTCGCACAAACAAAGACAGTGAAAGGAAAGGTAACGGACGCTGAAACCGGAGAAACACTACCCGGTGTAAACGTGATCGTGAGCGGGACAACTAAAGGAACTACCACCGATATGGATGGGGTTTTCTCTATTGAATTAGGTGCGAATGAAAACACGTTAAGCTTCACTTTTGTAGGGTATAAGGCTAATACTTCCTTAGTAGGTGAGCGAACAGTGATAGAGATAAAATTAGAAGCGGATACTCAAATTCTGGAGGATGTGGTTGTAGTTGGATATGGAACCGTAAAAAAGTCAGATTTAACTGGAGCGGTTGGATCTTTGAAAGGCTCTGACCTAACTAAAATTCCTTCCTTCTCTGCTGAACAAGCATTACAAGGTAAAGTAGCGGGTGTCTATGTGGCAAGCACTTCCGGTGCTCCAGGGGCTGCCCCGGTCATACGCATTAGGGGTGTTGGTACACTTAATAACAGCTCACCAATATTCGTAGTTGACGGTGTAATTCTGGATGACATAACTTTTTTGAACAGTGGAGATATTGAATCCATGGAGGTTCTAAAGGATGCCTCAGCAACAGCAATTTATGGGTCTCGTGGGGCCAATGGTGTTATCATAATTACAACAAAATCAGGAGTAAAGGGCGGAGGAGTCCAAGCGAATATCACCAGCGAATACAGCCTTCAGCGTTTAAGCAAACAAATCGACATGCTTAGTGGTCAGGAATTTGCAACAGCGGTAAATGTTATTAACCCAGGCACATTTAATAACATAAGTCTATTGCCCAATACCAACTGGCAAGATCTAATATTTAATGACTGGGTTCCAATTCAAAATTACCAGGCCTCAGTAAGTGCATCTTCTGATAAGTATAGTTTCTATTTCGGAACAAGTTATTTTAAACAAGACGGTATTATTTCAAAATCTGAATACGAGCGTATTTCAGTAAAAATTAACAATGCTTATACTTTTTCGAAAGCAATTAAAATTGGAAATAATCTAACCCTCGCACCAGACAGCCGTGAAAACAGTGCCGATGTAGTTCCAATTGCATACCGAGCATGGCCTACATCAGTTGCATACAATACTGACGGATCGTATGCGGAAGTGCAAGGAGCAGGAAATCCGTTGGCAGCGACCGAATACAATAATTCGTCCTATAAAAGATTCCGGGCTGTAGGAAATGTTTATATGGATGTTAATTTCTTAAATAATTTTCAGTTTAGAAGCAGTTATGGTTTTGATGTGAGTTATGGAAAAGGTAAAAGCTTTAGTCCAGCCTATTTTGTTTCGCCAAATCAGACAAATCCTACAAGTGATTTAAGCGTAAATACAGATGAAAATAAAAACTGGCTTTGGGAGAACACGATTACCTATAACAAAGCTTTCAAAAAGCATAAGCTAAATGTCCTGGCAGGATTTACACTTCAGAAATTCTACTCTGAATATTTATTTGGTGGGGTGCAAAATCTAATTGGCACAGATCCTTCCCTGTGGTATTTAGAAGCAGGAGAAACACTAATAGGTCAAAGAGTAGGGAACCGTGGATTTGTTTCAACACTTGCCTCTTATTTATTCCGTACGAATTATTCATTCGAGGACAAATATCTTCTCACTGTATCTACTCGTATCGATGGTTCCTCCAAGTTTGGAAAGGACAATCTCTATGGCGCTTTCCCCTCCCTTGCTGTTGGTTGGAATGTATTAAACGAAAGCTTTGTACCTGATGAAATGGTATTGAGCAATTTAAAATTGAGAGCGAGTTGGGGGATTGTTGGAAATGAAAAAATCCCTGGAGATTCAAGATTTTCCTTAGTAGCAAATGGACAAAATGCAGTATTTGGAGTTAGTGAACAAATACAGCCCGGTGCAACGCTAGGTAATACAGCGAATCCTAATCTACGTTGGGAAAGTACAACACAAACAGATGTCGGTCTTGAGCTTGGATTTTGGAATGACAAACTCACTGCTGAAGTAGATTACTATAGCAGAGAAACAGAAGATATTCTTGTAGGATTAAACACCCCAGGGCACATGGGAAATGGAGCCTTTGTTAAAGTTGTTACAAATGCTGCAACTGTTCTAAACCGTGGCTTCGAACTTACGCTTGCATGGAGCGACAACATTGGAGATATCAAATACAAAATTGGCGGAGTAGCATCCACTGTAAAGAACGAAGTACTTAATCTTGGTTCATCCTTTGGAAGTGATTCTTTTATTTTTTCGGGTAATTTAGGAAACGGTCAGCTTGTTACCCGAACTGAGGTAGGTCAACCAATTGGTTCATTTTATGGGTACAAGGTAATTGGTGTCTTTCAGAACCAAGCCGAAGTAGATGCAAGTCCAAAACTTTCTGAGCAATCCGTTGGTGATCTGAAGTATGCCGATGTAACACCCGATGGAGTTATTAATTCAGATGACAGAACCTACATTGGCTCACCCATCCCCACTTTGATTTATGGATTTAATGCAGAGATTAGTTACAAAAGCTTCGA
>JANODK010000100.1:0-30323 GCA_031412655.1 Chryseolinea sp. | reverse complement strand
CAGCAGTAGGGGCAACAACCACTCCAACGAATGTATTGTGTTTTGGTGGCAACACCGGTTCAATCAATGTCGTGGGTTCTGGTGGAGTAGCACCGTATGATTTTTCAATTGACGGAGGAGCGACCTTTCCGATATTAAATGTAGCGAACAATTTATTTGGAGGCTTAACCGCAGGAACGTATAATGTTCAGGTTCGCGATGCGAATAATTGCGTTACTGCGTTAGTTCCTGTGACGTTAACCGAACCCGCTGCCATTGTTCCAACCGTCACACCGACCAATGTCTTATGCTTTGGCGGTAATACCGGATCAATTAATGTATCAGCATCAAGTGGTGTTGCTCCGTATGATTTTTCAATTGATGGAGGAACTACCTTCCCGGCATTAGATGTAGCGAATAATTTATTTGGCAGCTTAACCGCGGGAACGTATAACGTTCAGGTTCGTGATGCGAATAATTGTTTATCGGCTATTATACCGGTCACCATTACCGAACCAGCAGCAGCAGTAGGAGCAACAACAACACCAACGAATGTAGTTTGCTTTGGAGGCAACACAGGCTCAATCAATGTAGTGGGTATTGGTGGAATAGCGCCATACGATTTCTCTGTTGATGGTGGAGCTACCTTCCCAGCATTAGATGTAGCGAATAATTTATTTGGCAGCTTAACTGCGGGAACGTATAATGTTCAGGTTCGCGATGCGAACAACTGCTTATCGGCCATTATACCGGTGACCATTACTGAACCAGCAGCAGCTGTGGGAGCGACCACAACCCCTACGAATGTAGTGTGCTTTGGCAGCAATACAGGATCGATTAATGTAGTGGGTACCGGTGGCGTTGCACCATATGATTTCTCTATAGATGGAGGAACTACCTTTCCAGCACTAGATGTAGCGAACAATTTATTTGGCAGCTTAATCGCAGGAACATATAACATTCAGGTCCGCGATGCGAACAACTGCTTATCAGCCATTATACCGGTTACCATTACCGAACCAGCGGCAACGGTGGGAGCGACTACAACCCCTACAAATGTAGTTTGCTTTGGCAGCAATACAGGATCGATTAATATAGTGGGTACAGGAGGCGTTGCGCCATATGATTTCTCCATTGATGGAGGAACTACCTTTCCGGCATTAGATGTACCGAATAATTTATTTGGCAGTTTAACTGCAGGAACATATAACGTTCAGGTTCGCGATGCTAATAATTGCTTATCGGCTATTATACCGGTCACCATTACCGAACCAGCAGCAGCTGTAGGTGCGACCACAACCCCTTCGAATGTATTGTGCTTTGGTGGTAACACCGGTTCAATTAATGTAGTGGGAACAGGAGGGACAGGCCCTTATGATTTCTCAATTGATGGAGGAACCACCTTCCCGGTATTAGATGTGGCGAACAATTTATTTGGCAGCTTAACAGCGGGAACGTATAACATTCAGGTTCGCGATGCGAGCAACTGCTTATCGGCTATTATACCCGTAACGATTACTGAGCCCGCAGCAGCAGTAGGAGCAACCACAACCTCTTCGAATGTATTGTGCTTTGGTGGTAACACCGGTTCAATTAATGTAGTGGGCACAGGAGGGACAGGCCCTTATGATTTCTCAATTGATGGAGGAACAACCTTCTCGGTATTAGATTTAGCGAACAATTTATTTGGCAGCTTAACCGCAGGAACGTATAACATTCAGGTTCGCGATGCGAGCAATTGTTTATCGGCTATTATTCCGGTCACCATTACTGAACCAGCAGCAGCAGTAGGAGCAACCACAACACCTACAAATGTAGTGTGCTTTGGTGGCAATACAGGCTCAATCAATATAGTGGGTACAGGCGGAGTAGCACCGTATGATTTTTCAATTGATGGAGGAACTACCTTCCCAGCACTAGATGTAGCAAATAATTTATTTGGCAGTTTAACTGCAGGGACATATAACGTTCAGGTTCGCGATGCTAATAATTGCTTATCGGCTATTTTCCCTGTCACGATTACCGAGCCCGCAGCAGCTGTAGGAGCGACCACAAACCCCACGAACGTAGTGTGCTTTGGTGGCAACACAGGCTCAATCAATGTAGTGGGTACAGGCGGAGTAGCACCGTATGATTTTTCCATTGATGGAGGAGCAACCTTTCCGGTATTAGATGTAGCGAACAATTTATTTGGCAGTTTAACAGCAGGACTGTATAATGTTCAGGTTCGTGATGCGAATAATTGCTTATCCGCTCTTATCCCGGTTACGATAACAGAACCACCACAAGTCACCGCTACTTTAAGCGGTGATAATACGATTTGCAACGGCTCCCTGGCAAATATTACGATTGCTTTCGGAGGTGCTCCTGTGTCTACCACATGGACATTTGTTTATACAGATGGCACAACGAATTCAACACCCATAACATTTCCATTCCCTTCTATTAGTTTCCCTGTTACGCCAACAACGACCACAACCTATTCTATTGTTTCAGTTGTTGATAACAATGGATGCGCAGGACTTATAAGCGGCACAGCTACGATAACTGTCAATGATCCACCTGATCAAACCCTTGCATTAGCGTCTACTATTGATCCGCTTTGCAGCGGAGGTGTGTCAGGTGTAACGGTTACAAATTCCGAATTAGGAGTTAGTTACCAGCTTCGAAACAATACCGGTAATGTGGATATAGGTACTCCTGTAACAGGCACCGGAGGATTAATTACACTTTCAACCGGGGTATTAAATGCGACAACTACGTTCAATGTGCTCGCCACAGCAACAGGTTGTACATCTGTTCAACTCACGAATACGGTAACCATTAACGTCAACGGTACGATTAATGTTGGCTTAGGCGTAGCAGCATTGGTTAATCCTATTTGTAGTGGTGATCCGGCAACTATTCGGGTTACAAGCTCTGAAAATGGTGTCTTATATCAACTTCGAAATGACGCAGGTGATGTAAATATTGGTGCAGCAGTTCCAGGTACCGGCAGTGATATTGATCTTCCTGCTGGCAATTTATTGGCGACCACTACCTTTAATGTGTTCGCAACCAACGGTTCGTGCTCTATTGAGTTAACGGATATTGAAACGGTTACTGTCGATATTGCTCCAGATCCATCTTTACCAGTGAGTGTTACAATTGATCCATTATGTATTGGAGGTATTGGGGCTGTTGCTGTATCACTTTCTGAGGTTGGAGTAAGTTACCAATTACGAAATGATGCAGGTGATGTAAATATAGGAGCACCTGTCGCTGGTACGGGAGGCACAATAAACTTATCGACAGGGGTTTTAAATATCACCACTGATTTTAATGTTTTGGCAACTAGCGCAGGGGCTTGTCCTTCAATTGAATTAACAAATTTGGCTACCGTAACCGTAGCAGGAAGCATCGATGCATCGTTAACGGTTACTTCATTATCAAATCCAATATGCGCAGGAAATGCTACAGATATTCAAGTATTACTTTCTGAGGCTGGCGTTAATTATCAATTGCAGGATGCAGCTACTAATACGAATATTGGCAGCGCCTTTCCGGGTACCGGAGGCACAGTTAGTTTGAATACGCAGCTCCTTTTTGCAACGAAAACATTCAATGTATTGGCGTCCAACGCAACCTGTTCAGTATTGCTTACTGACAATGAAACGGTTACTGTGGATGTAGCGCCTGATCCATTCCTGAATGTGGTTGTTTCAATTGATCCGCTTTGTATTGGTGGTATAAGTTCTGTTAATGTTGTGTCCTCTGAAATCGGAGTGAACTATCAATTAAGGAATGATTTTGATGATAGTAATGTTGGTGCTTCTGTTGCAGGAACTGGAGGTACAATTAATTTATCAACAGGAGCATTGTTAATTACCACTGACTTCAATGTCTTGGCATCCAGTGGCGGTACTTGCCCTGATGTGGAGTTGGCTACCTTAGCTACTGTGACTGTGGCTGGAAGTATTGATAACTCATTAGTAGTTACATCTTCTGCTAGTCCGATTTGTGCTGGAGCATCTTCCTTTATCCAAGTAGCTGCTTCAGAAATTGGCGTCAACTACCAACTTCGAAACGATGCTGGAGATATTAATATTGGTGTAGCAATTGCCGGAACTGGAGCAAGTATTAGTTTACCAACGGGCAACCTAGCAGTAACGACTGACTTTAATGTTTTGGCGACCAGTGTAACCTGTTCAATTGAGTTATTGGACATTGAAACGGTTACGGTGAGTCCATCACCTGATATTGCGGTTTCAGTTTCAGTACCTTCTGCATTAATTTGTTCTGGAACTTCTACAAATATTGTAGTTGCTTCTGAATTAGGTATAAGTTACCAGTTAAGAAATAACGCAGGAAATGTTTTAGTCGGAAGTGCGGTTGTTGGTACCGGAGGAAACATAAACCTGCCTACACAAAATTTAGTCGCGAATGCTACCTTTAACGTGTTAGCAACAATTGGTAGTTGCTCAGCTCAATTGACAGCAACTGCATCCATCACGATTCGGCCAGTGGGTGATCCTGCTTGCGGTGGTGGTGGTGCCAACTGCTTCGCATTTGCAACTTCTGATCCCGTTATTGAAACCCGACCAACCTGCGCGAATCAAAATGATGGTCAGTTGATATTTGGTGTCAAAGGAGGAACAGGTACGTATGTCATTACACTTTATGATAGTTTATCCATACCGATTTTCACACAAGCGAAAATTGGTTCAAGTGCAACGCCAATAACCTTTGGGTCATTATCGCCATCGCTTACATACTTCTATAAAATAGATGATGGAGTAAACACCTGTACTCTACCATATAGCTTGCCTGTTCAAACTACGGTCACGGCATCTGCCGCTTCCTTCATTGATGCACAATGTTTTGGTACGGCAACCGGTACAGCAATCATTAATGCAAGTGGAAGTCAAACGGGTCAGTATTTCTACTCCACTGATAATGGAGTTAACTGGACCCTCTTTACACCGGGTAATGTTGTTTCGAATCTTCCTCCAAATGGAACCTATAATATATTGGTAGGTGAAAGTATTAATGACGCATGTAATGCAACGGTTTCAGTAACCATCAACAATGCAAACCCTGATTTGCAAATCATTACTACCATAACGGATGCTACCTGCAATAACAATGATGGAAGTATTTTAATCACACCTCCAACGGCTCCAAATATTGGCGGTGGTGGACCTTATCAATATGCACTTTCAGATGGTATTGACACGACTGCTTTTCAGCCTGGTTTTACTTTTGATAATTTGGCTGGAGGTGTTTACAGTATATTGGTTCAGGATGGTATTAATTGTATAAAAACCATCACACCAGTAAACGTAACATTCCCGGGTTTTGTAAACTTTACAGCAATACCTTCACCGGCTACATGCTTGAATAATGGTTTGAGTGGTTCCATCAATGTTGATATCACGGACATCGGTGGTGTTTACAAAGTTGCATTGAGCACAGATCAATTTAACGAACCAGCAGCTTCTGAGTATGTCGACTATAGTGAGCCATCTATTACTTTTGACAACTTAGCGAATGGTACATACTTCATTTACGTTCAATCACAAGCAGCTTCTTGTCCTACCAGAAGTGCACCAATTGCTGTAAATGGTGTAAATGCTGTCAACTTTGATATTGTTCCGCAATGCGATGGCAATGAAGTCTCTCTTCGATTGGATAACATGACAGGTGAAGTGCAATTTGGACAAATGCAGTTTGAAATTCATATTTCAGATAAGCGAAGTCCGGGTACTTTAGTAACACCGGGAGGTGTTCCCGTTACCATTCAAGTTGATCCAAATCTCAAGTCCATAACACTGGATTATAATGATCCTACCTATGTGTTCCTGACTATTCCGGGAATAGAGTATCAGATTTATCTTACCCAGATATCGGTTGACTTTGGATGCGAAGTAACGTCAGAAGTAAAAGAGTACACTACTACACGTCCGGTATTTGCGCGTGCTAAACCTAGACTTTCAAAAGACGATGGAGAATCATACCCGGATGAATTTACAGGTAAGATGACCATCATTGATTTTGACGGAGGATTGGTTCCGTACGAGATAAGAATTGAAATGGATTCGGCTTCAGTTCCGCAACAGAATTTTGAAACTGCCTTTGAGGAGGTCGAATTGAATAATAATCTTCAATTTGAGAAACTATATGAAAATATTCCTGCTGGCCGATACATAATACAGGTTCAGGATTCATTGGGCTGTCTATTCGAGTTTGTTGATCGTGTGCCTTTGGATATTGATCTGTTTGTTCCGAACATCATTACACCAAACAACGATGGATTGAATGATGTATTCTTTATCCGCAACCTTCCTGATGACGAAGGAAAGCTCACGATCACCGATCGTTGGGGGGTAAAAGTATTCTCAACGAACGCGTATAAAAACGATTGGGATGCGGAAGATGTATCGGACGGTGTATACTACTATACACTAAAAACGTCAAACGAAACGAAGAAAGGCTGGATTGAAGTTTTAAAAGTGGTTAAGCCGTAGTATTAAAATTATAAGATCACTCAAAAAAACAACGTTTTACTAACCGAGTTTTGAGAGAAAAGATAAAGTATCAATTTGGTCAGCATAGTCTCCTAATTCAGGGAACTGTGATTGACCAAATTTTATGTTAGCACACTCTGAATTGCCAACAATACACTGTGTCTTTTCTTTCAGGATGCTCAATCGTTCAGTAAGTTCAGATGGAGTATTGTAATACTCATAATATACAATTGAGATAGGAGAGACCATTTTCTCATTTTCCTGGAAGATCACAAATCCATTATCAAGGAAGGGAGACATGTTGACGAGTAGAATTGATTTTTGATAATCGTAGTTGTTGCAATACTTATGATGATGAACGATATCATGGTAGCGCTCCCAGCTTCGATATACCCTACCCAGATCATACCCGTTAGGCACAAAGAGTTTTGATACGTTCCGGCATCCTAATCCGAAGTAGCTGAATACATCTATACCCAGCGAAACCAGTTCTTCTTCACTTTCATTTCCCGTCAGCACACCAATCGATGTTCTGTTCTTTCGAATGATGTTAGGGTACTTTCCAAAATAGTAATCGAAATACCGTGCAGAGTTATCGCTGCCTGTGGCAATCACAGCGTCAAAATCTTTTAGTCTTTCAGCAAACTCAATCTTGTTTTCAAATTGTGGTGAAAGGCCAATGAGTTTATGAACAAGAAATTTGATCAACACAGAATCTTTCGAACTCAACTTGATCATTGCCTGATGTCCGCTGATGAGGACACATAATAAATCATGAAAGCCAACCATGGGAATATTCCCTGCCATAATTAGTGCAACCTTCTTTGAATTATTGTTGAATGTATAGGTGGATACCCACGCTTGTAATTTTTCTTTGCTCAGAAATTTAGCGATACCACTAACGGCCATTCGTACATTCGCTTCTGTAAACCATGGATTTTCTCTGCGCACCTCTTCTGCTAACGATTGAAACTCTTCTTCACTTAACTGTTCTATCAATTTCCCTAATGCACTAAATGCAACTATTCTTTCCTCCATCTTCATCTTGATAAACTTTTAAGGAGACGTTCCCGTTTTATTATTGTTTGGTGTATTTTTGCAGTAATAACAAGTTCAAAAATAGAAAAAGCATGGCAATAATGATTACGGACGAATGCATCAACTGTGGTGCATGTGAACCGGAATGCCCCAATACAGCTATCTATGAAGGCGGTCGTGAGTGGAACTGGGCGGGGGGCACAAAATTAGAGAAAGTTGAATTAGAAGACGGAACAGAGATTGAAGGCAAAGCCGCTCAAGCACCTGTATCCGATGAATTTTATTATATCGTTTCAGGAAAGTGTACAGAATGTTCTGGCTTTCATGAAGAACCTCAGTGTGCAGCTGTTTGCCCTGTAGATTGCTGTGTGCCTGATCCGGAGATGGTTGAAACAAAAGAAGAACTATTAGCAAAGAAAGCCTGGTTACATCAGGAGGTCGTGCAGGAATAGTTTTTAGTAAATACTTTATTCATGAAGGCAAGGTCAGTTAAGTGGCCTTGCCTTCTTTTTTTAAATACATTTACCGAAAGCAGATTCAAGGTTTCAGTTGAAAGTTCAATGTTCACATCCTTTGAAATTCTGTTGATAATATTCCAAATTCTATATTCCTTAGAAGCATGTCGCAAAACAAAATACAAATCGGTACTCCGCTCACGTCATCTGCAATTAAAGTAATGATGTTGGGATCGGGTGAATTAGGAAAAGAAGTCGTGATTGAATTTCAACGCTATGGAATTGAAGTGATTGCAGTTGATCGCTATGCAAATGCGCCCGCCATGCAAGTAGCGCATCGTTCCCATGTTATCTCAATGTTGGATGGTGAGGCATTAAGTAAACTCGTTCGTCAAGAGAAACCACACTTCATTGTGCCGGAAGTTGAAGCGATAGCCACGGATACATTAATCGAATTAGAGAAGGAGGGCTTTCGAATTATTCCAACAGCCATGGCTACGCGTCTCACAATGAATCGCGAAGGCATTCGAACCTTAACGGCTGAGAAACTGAAGATCAAAACATCACCGTATACTTTTGCCTCAACGAAGGAAGAGTTTGAAGCTGGAGTGAAATCAATTGGTTGTCCGTGTGTAGTAAAACCCATAATGAGTTCATCCGGAAAAGGGCAAAGTGTTGTAAAGACATTGAACGATGTTGATCATGCCTGGCAGTATGCACAAGAAGGAGGACGGAGTGGTGGTGGTAAGGTGATCATTGAAGGCTTCATTGACTTTGACTATGAGATTACATTGCTCACCATAAAGCATGTTGGTGGTGTTTCATTCTGCGCACCGATTGGTCATAGGCAAGAGCATGGTGACTATCAGGAGTCATGGCAACCTCATCCGATGTCGCATTTGGCATTGAAGAGCGCGCAGGAGATTGCTTCAAAAGTTGTTGAAGCATTGGGAGGTGTTGGGATCTTTGGTGTCGAATTCTTTATAAAAGGAGATGATGTTTACTTCAGTGAACTATCTCCACGCCCTCATGACACGGGAATGGTGACCATGATCTCCCAAGATCTTACCGAATTTGCCCTTCATGTTCGCGCCATTTTAGGATTACCTATTCCGAAGATCACTCAATTTGGACCATCAGCATCCAGTGTTATTCTGGTGAAGGGAAAATCAACGAGTGTTTCGTTTACTGGAATTGAACAAGCGCTATCTGAACCGGATACACAACTCCGATTATTTGGTAAACCAGAAGTAAATGGTGAGAGAAGAATGGGTGTTTGCCTTGCGAAAGGAAGTTCAATTGAAGAGGCAAGAGCAAAAGCAAATCGAGGAGCGGCACACGTTATTGCGCATCTGTGAGAGTAGTCTGTTTTGTTTTCCAACGTTCGTGCATCCAAACCCATTGAGCAGGATATTTTCGAATTCGATCTTCAATAAAATTGCTGAAGACTTGTGTGTTGTATTGAATGTCTTCCTCTTCATTGCCCGTCATGCGCAATTGTATCTCTGGCAGAATCTCAATGTGCTGTAAACCATCTTCACCCAAATGACTAAAGGCAGGCATTACCGCGGCACCAGTCTTCATTGCTAAAACAGCAGCACCAATAGGAGTAGCGGCTGGCATTCCAAAGAAATTAACAAACGTGCTCTTTACTTTTGTATCCTGATCAATAAGAAGGGCAACTGATCCTCCGGCTTTCAACACCTTTAACATCGCAAAGTTTGCCTTGTCGCGTTCTACATAGTTGGTACCGTTTCTATTTCGATGCTTCCACATCAAATCATTCAGACGCTTGTCTTTCAACGGAGTTCCAATCACCATGAAGTTCAAACCACGCAATGCCATAGACGTAATCTGAAGTTCAAAGGCACCAAGGTGACACGCAATAAATACAACACCTTTACCTCTCTTATCTGCCGCTTCATAGTTCTCAAAGCCTTTCATCACTACTATCTTGTTGAGATCGTCAAGAGAAGTAATCGTGGAAGCCCGTAGAACATCTCCACCGTTTTTTCCGAGCATGGTAAAACTATCCAATGCAAGTTTTTTGATTTCTTCTGCTGACTTTTCTTTTCCAAACACCATCGTTAAGTGCGTGATGGCCATCTGTCGATATCGCTTGAGAAGAATGGCCATGAACCTACCCAAGCCACCACAGAAAGAAAGCCAGGTCTTACGCGGAATCCAGTTAGAGATCATCACCAAAAATTTGACAAGAAAATAGATCAGACCATACTTTACTTTTCTTCTAAAATTCTTGACTGCTCCCATGAGGACAATAGTATTGAGTATTTGAGAAGGATGCGCTTAAATCATTTAAGAGCTTTGAACCTTAAACTTTGAACTTGGAACATTCTGACGATTAAATTTCGCTCAGCGTAATCATCTTTCCTTTTTCAGGATCCCACAGTTTAAGACGGAAGCAACGAATTACCTCAAACAAATTCCAGGATGTAGTGGCTACATCTTGTAACTCAGGCATTTTATCTGCAACCTCTTTCAATCGATAAAAAGGAATTCTGGAGTTTAGATGATGCACGTGATGGTATCCGATGTTGGCGGTGAACCATTGCATAATGGGATTCATCTGCATTAAGCTGGTTGACGCTAATGCTGCATGATCATATTTCCATTCGTGGTTTTCACGAAATTGAGCACCCGGGAAATTATGCTGACAATAGAATAGGTAAGATCCGATTCCAAAGGCCATGAAGAATGGAACAAACCAAACCAATAAAAAGATAATCACGCCATAGTAATACAGAACAACAGCAGCACCAGCTGCATGAAGAACCAAAGCCAGCAAAGAATCCAGATGTTTCTTAGGACTTTGGAACAATGATTTTACATTCAACCAATAAATAAACAAAGTAACATATCCGAAGATGACAGTAAGGGGATGACGATTGATCAGGTAAAGTTGGCGCTCTTTTTTAGTAAGCGTTAAAAATCGTTGCTTCGAAATAGTAGGGTATGAGCCGATGCCTGCAATGGTAAGCTTAGAATTGTTATTGTGATGATGTTCGTGTGAACGTTTCCATATCGTTTCGGGAGCGAGTAAATAGATGCCTATCATTTTCATAACCCAGTTGGCAAGCCATGAGTTTTGAAGAATGGCGCGATGCTGATAGTCGTGATAAATTACGAATAGCCTTACATACAGCAACCCACAGCAAATACTAAAGACAGGCTTAAGAATCATGGGTGTTTGAGCCCGGAACGTGAGAATTAAAAGCAGTACAGTCGGGATAATAGTGATAATAAGCTCCAGCCAGCTTCTTAACCGGTTTTCACATGTAAACTCTTTACTAGCCTGAATCAGTTCTTTACCTGTCCGCATGTCTTTTTGATATTCCAATCAGCAAAGGTAATTAAAAGGAAGGTTATTGAAAAAGACGTTATTCCTTCGACTATTACTTGCATGACTATTCAATACGTGAGTAACATTTTACTGAACACAATGTTCAGAAGTGGCCAGATGCGTCTGTTATCCAATATATATCTCCAAAACTTTCTGAAGAAGTTTGTAATAAATTCAGACTTTACTATTATTGCCCCGTAATTCAACTTAATGTAATGGGAAGAGGAGACAAAAAAACAGCAAAAGGAAAAAGAACAATAGGTTCTTTCGGTGTTTCAAGAAGTAAGAACGCAATCAAAGCAAAATTAAAGCGTAATGCTTCAAATAAGCCAAAGACTGCTGAAGCAAAAGAGGCAACGGCTCCAAAAGCGAAGAAGGCACCAGCAAAGAAAAAAGCGGAAGCTTAAATTAGAATGATATAACTAGAATGGTAAAATTTACAAACATAGCATGGTGGTGGCACAGATCGTTGATCGATATGTGAACAGCCTTACTATGACTTAACGATAAGCCTTGAAGGTCTGCTGTTCACAGCAGACCTTCTTTTTTTTATACACTTTTTAACGCGACACAAAGACCATTATGAAGTATAAATTTAAAACCTACTCTAAAAAGCTTCTGGCTGATACATTGACGCCAGTTAACATCTATCTTAAACTTCGCGATGTGTATGCGGGAAGTATCCTGTTAGAGAGTTCGGATTATCATGGACACGAAAATAGTTTATCGTTCATTTGCTGCGATCCGATTGCTTCCTTTCAAGTGAGAGGAAACCAGGTGGAGATGCGATTCCCCGATGGAGCATCAACTAAGAAGGAGCTTACTGAAGTTGGACAGGTTACTACATTGTTGGAAGATTTCAGAAATTCATTCGAGCCTGATCATGTTCAATCGAAATATGCCAACAATGGATTGTTTGGGTATATGTCATACGATGCTATTCGTTTTTTTGAAGATGTATCCATCAATCAAACCGAAGAGCTTATTCCCGATATTTTGTACAAGTTGTATCGCTATGTTATTGTGGTTGATCATTTCTCTAACGAGCTGAGTCTGTTTCAACATGAGATTGACAAACCAACAGAAGGGGAGGAGCGTGATTCTCACTCTTCGCTTGATAGCATGGAACAGATAATTTTCAGTAACCGGTTTTCAACCTATCGATTTGCATTGACGGATGGTGAAACGTCCAACTTTAAAGATGAAGAATTTCTAAAGGTAATTGAGAAAGGTAAAGAACATTGTTTCCGTGGAGATGTTTTTCAGATTGTGTTATCGCGCAGATTTACAATGGGCTTTAAAGGAGATGAGTTTAATGTATACCGTGCATTAAGATCCATCAATCCATCACCTTATCTTTTTTATTTTGATTATGGAAGTTTCAAACTATTGGGTTCATCCCCCGAAGCTCAATTACAAGTGAGCAATGGAAAAGCTCATATCTATCCGATTGCGGGAACATTCAGAAGGTCAGGTAATGATCAGGAAGATGCTGCATTAGCAGAGAAGCTCGCGGCCGATGAAAAGGAAAACGCAGAGCACATTATGTTGGTTGATCTGGCACGAAACGATATGAGTCGCAATGCAGATCACGTACATGTTGAAGTATTTAAGGAAATTCAATTCTATTCACACGTCATCCATTTAGTTTCAAAGGTCACGGGTACGATTAAGAAAGATGGCTCTGTGGTACGAATGGCTGCGGATACCTTTCCTGCCGGAACATTATCCGGTGCACCGAAACATATGGCCATGACTTTGATCAACAAATACGAAAACGTCAATCGTGGTTTTTACGGAGGAGCGATTGGGTTTATTGGCTTTGACGGATCGTTCAATCATGCTATCATGATCCGAACGTTCTTAAGTCATGAAAACAAACTGATCTGTCAGGCTGGAGCAGGTGTAGTTTCGAAATCAAGTGCAGAGAGCGAATTACAGGAAGTGAATAATAAACTAACGGCATTGCGTAAGGCGGTGTCAATGGCGGAAAAGATTTAATAATTTTTAATCAGAGCATCTTACAAAATGAAAATCCTCGTCCTCGATAACTACGATTCATTCACGTACAATCTTGTTCATATTATTCGTGCGCTTGATCATCCGCTCGATATTTATCGAAATGATAAAATCTCGATGGAGGAGGTAAAGAAGTATGATAAGATTCTCCTGTCACCTGGTCCAGGTATTCCCGATGAAGCCGGCATTATGAAACAAGTAGTGAAGGAATATGGATCATCTAAAAGTATACTCGGTGTTTGCCTAGGTCATCAGGGTATTGGTGAAGTGTATGGAGCCAAGCTTTACAACATTCCGAAAGTATTGCATGGTGTCACCTCTGTTGCCACGGTAACGGATTCCTCCGACTATCTATTCAAAGGTGTTACATCATCCTTTCAGGCAACGCATTATCATTCGTGGGCTGTGCTACCAGAAAGCTTTACACCAGATTTGCGAATCACCGCTACCAATGAAGAAGGATTGGTCATGGCGTTAAGTCATGTGAAGTACGATGTGAAGGGTGTACAGTTTCATCCGGAATCCATCATGACACCAGAAGGACCAAAGATGATTGCGAACTGGTTAAAAAATTAAAACGATGTATTCCGAATAACCAACAACAACCAACGACCAATGAAAAAGATCCTTAACGATTTAATAGAACATCGCTCCCTAACAAAAGACACAGCAAAACAAGTTCTGGTTGATTTGGCATTGGGTAAATTCAATCCAAGTCAAACGACTGCATTTATGACGGTTTATATGATGCGCAGCATAACCGTTGATGAACTCCAGGGTTTTCGCGATGCGATGTTAGAATTATGTATCCCAGCTCATTTTGATCAACCGGTAATGGATGTATGTGGAACGGGTGGTGATGGAAAGAATACATTCAACATGTCAACACTCTCTTCTTTTGTTGTTGCAGGAGCTGGTCAACCTGTGGCGAAACATGGTAACTATGGTGTCTCATCAGCGTGCGGCTCTTCAAATTTGCTTGAATATTTTGGATATAAGTTCACCAACAATGTAGATGAGCTGAAGCGCAGTCTCGATCGTGCTAACATTTGCTTTATGCATGCGCCATTGTTTCATCCCGCTATGAAGAATGTGGCACCCATTCGAAAAGAGCTTGGTGTAAAAACGTTTTTCAATATGTTAGGCCCAATGGTGAATCCTGCTTTTCCAACAAGACAACTGGTGGGCGTGTTCAGTCTGGAGCTCGCACGACAATATGGATATCTCTATCAAAACACGAATAAGGATTTTGTAATACTTCACTCACTGGATGGATATGATGAAGTATCGCTCACTGGATCTTTCAAATATTTCTTTAATGGTGGCGAGAAGATAGCCGAACCCGCTGATCTGAACTTGCCTCAATTGAAATACAATGATATCAAAGGTGGAAACGCAGTAGAAGAATCAGCCAACATCTTCATGAATGTATTGAATGGTAAGGGTACTCCAGAACAGAATGCAGCGATCACAGCGAATGCAGGGATGGCGCTTTTTTGCGGACATCAAAAAGAAGGTATTGCAAAGGCTATGGAACGAGCGAGTGAATCGTTGAAGTCAGGCAAAGCATTGAATGCATTTAAAAAGTTAATGGAAAATAGTTAATGGTTAATGGTGGCTGTGGGATGTGTGCACGATTAACTTTTTAGAGAATATTTAATTCGAACAATAGAATGTGAAAGCTTAAGACCATTAACCATTAACGATTAACTTTTAACTAACGACATGAACATACTCGATCAAATCATTGAACATAAACGTAAGGAAGTAGCCGAGCGTAAAAGCCTATATCCGGTAAAGTTGCTTGAACAGAGTATTTATTTCTCTACGCTACCTGTGTCAATGACAAAATACATTCAGCGAGAAGATAAAACGGGAATCATTGCTGAGTTTAAACGCAAGTCACCCAGCAAAGGAATCATCAATGCTCATGCTTCTGTTGAACGTACCTCCATTGGGTACATGCAGGCGGGTGCATCAGCGCTTTCTGTTTTGACTGACAAACAATTCTTCGGTGGAAGTAATGAAGACTTGATGATTGCCCGGAAATTTAATTTCTGCCCAATCATTCGAAAAGATTTTACAATAGATGAATATCAGATTATTGAAGCGAAGTCGATAGGTGCAGATGCGATCTTGTTGATTGCTGCTGTGCTGGATCCAAAACAATCAAAAGAGTTTACAATACTGGCGCATTCATTTGGGTTAGAAGTATTGCTTGAAGTTCATGATGAAGAAGAATTGAAGCGGAATCTAGAAGTAGGTGCAAATATGATTGGGGTAAACAATCGCAACCTCAAGACTTTTGAAGTAAGCACAGACATATCCAAGAGACTTGCACCGCTGATTCCGAATGGAGTAGTGAAAGTATCCGAAAGTGGCATCTCATCACCCGAGACTATTATTGAGTTAAAGAAATTTGGCTATAAAGGATTTTTGATGGGAGAGAATTTTATGAAACACAGCCGACCTGAGATTGCTGCAAAAGAGTTTACAGAATCACTTAGGCAGTTAGTAATCAGTAATCAGTAAAAGGTAATCGGTAAACAGTAAACGATCAAAGATGAAGATTAAGCTTAAGATATGCGGAATGAGAGATGCCAACAACATTATTGATGTGGCATCTGTTGAACCCGATTATCTTGGTTTTATATTTTACTCAAAATCACCACGTTTTGTAGGCAATGAGTTTGTTTTACCTACTAAACTTTCACCGGAGATTCTTCGAGTTGGCGTTTTTGTAAATGAGACATCATCTGTAATTCTGGATAAGGCGAAAACATACAATCTTGACTACGTTCAGTTGCATGGAAATGAAACGCCATCACAGTGCGAAGAGTTGGGTCAATTCGGTCTTGGAATCATTAAGGTATTTTCCGTTGGAAATGATTTTGATTTTGAAATTACGAAGCCCTACAAGAAGGTTGTTGATTACTTCCTGTTCGATACAAAAGGTAAACACTACGGAGGCAATGCATCAACCTTTAATTGGGATTTATTAAAACAATATGACCAGGAAATACCTTTCTTTCTTAGCGGTGGACTATCACCTGAGAACATTGAAGAGGTTAGTAAATTGGATAACATGAATATTTATGCGCTTGATGTGAACAGTGGAGTGGAAGAGAGTCCTGGAGTAAAGGACGTATTGAAAGTAAAACGACTAAACGAAATTCTATATTCTAAATTCTGAATTCCTGCATTATGAAATACACAGTTGATGAACGCGGATATTACGGACAATTTGGTGGAGCTTACATCCCCGAAATGCTATATCCCAATGTCGAAGAACTTCGTGATAATTATCTCAAGATAATTCAAGAGGAAGATTTCAAAGCAGAGTTTCACGACTTGCTGAAAAACTATGTTGGTCGTCCAACGCCTTTGTATTATGCAAAGCGAACATCAGAGAAGTATGGAGCAACCATTTACCTTAAGCGGGAAGATCTCTGTCATACCGGTGCACATAAGATCAACAACACCATTGGCCAGATATTGGTTGCCAAACGATTGGGCAAGAAGAAGATTATCGCAGAAACAGGAGCAGGTCAGCATGGTGTAGCAACGGCAACAGTCTGTGCCCTTATGGGTATGGAGTGCACAGTATATATGGGTAAGATTGACATGGAGCGACAAAAACCAAATGTAGAGCGAATGCGCATTCTCGGAACAAAAGTAGTTCCAGCGTTAAGTGGAAGCATGACTTTAAAGGATGCCACCAACGAAGCGATGCGCCATTGGATCAATAATCCGACTGACACACATTACATTATAGGATCAGTAGTTGGTCCTCATCCATATCCTGATATGGTCGCGCGATTTCAGTCTGTGATCAGTGAAGAAATCAAAAAGCAGTTACAGGAAGAAATCGGCAATCCATTTCCCGATTATGTTTTTGCGTGTGTTGGTGGTGGAAGTAACGCAGCTGGAGCATTCTATCATTTCTTAAAAGATGAGCATGTAACGCTAGTAGGTGTAGAGGCTGCTGGTAAAGGAATAGACTCAGGACAATCAGCCGCAACGACAGTCCTTGGAAAAGTAGGTGTATTACACGGTAGCAGAATGATGTTGATGCAAACTGAAGATGGACAAGTCGTAGAACCCCATTCAATTTCGGCTGGTCTTGATTATCCGGGTATCGGTCCGTTGCATGCGCACTTGTGTGAAGTGGGTCGTGCAAAGTTTGTTAGTGCTACGGATGATGAAGCCATGCATGCAGGTATTGAGTTGAGCAGGTTGGAAGGTATCATTCCGGCAATTGAATCAGCTCATGCTATAGCTGCACTTAGTCAGTTTGAATTTGATAAGGATGATGTTGTGGTGGTTAATCTTTCCGGAAGAGGGGATAAGGATTTGGAGACGTATATCAAATGGGGGAAGTACTGATGTATGATTTACGATTATTGATTGTTGATTATTGATTTAAGACCTACCACAATATGAAAAATAGAATTACTGAATTGTTTGCCAGCAAAAAGAAGAATATTGTCAATGTATATTATACAGCAGGATTTCCTTCGTTGAACGATACGATAACCATCGCACAATCCCTTGAAAAGGCCGGTGCCGATATTCTTGAAATCGGAATTCCATTTTCTGATCCGGTTGCCGATGGCCCTACTATACAGGCCAGCAACAAAGTTGCACTTGATAATGGAATGACACTTCATCTCCTGCTCGATCAAATCAAAGAGATACGCAAAACCGTAAGGATTCCTATTATTCTTATGGGATACATTAACCCAGTGTTGCAGTATGGTGTCGAGAAATTTGCAAAGGATATTTCAGCACTTGGTGTTGATGGACTTATTCTTCCAGATCTTCCTTTGCATGAATTTGAAGAGCAGTACAAAGCACTTTTTGCTTCTCTGAATCTTTGCAATACCTTTTTGATCTCACCCACAACATCGGAAGAACGAATTAGAAAGATAGATGAGGCTACCGAAGGATTTATCTATGCCGTTTCGGCTTCGAGCATTACCGGTGCGAAAGGTGAATTCTCAAAAGAACAAATCCAGTACTTTGAACGACTGCAAAATATGAACCTTAAGAATCCATTCCTCATTGGTTTTGGAATTTCAAGTAAGTCCACGTTTGTAAATGCATCTCAATATAGTTCGGGCGGTATTATTGGAAGTGCTTTCATAAATCTGTTGAATGATTCAAAAGATTTGGATGGTGACGTTCAAACTTTTGTAAAGCAATTCAAAGCCTAGTGTTTCAATCATAACTTCTCATCGCACATGATTATTCAATTACAGAAAAATATCAGTCAGACTGATAAAGATATTATTATTCAGAAAATTAAAAGCCTGGATTATAAGACGACTGACGTTACGACCCAGAAGAATAATTATCTGGTAGGTATCGGCAAAAAAGAATTTGACATCCGCCAGCTCGGACAAATGAAAGGCATTGCCGACATTCATCGCGTATCCGATGATTACAAACTCGTGTCACGGAAGTGGAAAGTAAATTACACGCAACTTGATTTGGGTGATGGTGTTGTAATGGGTGATGGTTCACTCTCAATTATGGCTGGACCTTGTTCCATTGAAACTGAAGAACAAGTTCAACAAACCATCGATCATTTGATCAGCAACGGAGTTCGTATAATGAGAGGTGGTGTATTCAAGCCACGTAGTTCTCCCTATGCATTTCGCGGACTTGGTGTAGAGGGTTTAAAGATGTGGTATAAACTTGCGCGAAAGTCGGGCATCAAAATCATCAGTGAGGTAATGCAAGTAAGTCAGATTGCCGAGATGGTTGATTATGTAGATGTATTTCAGGTAGGAGCGAGGAATACACAAAACTATAATTTGCTCGATGAGCTTGGTCGGGTAGAGAAACCTGTAATGATCAAGCGAGGTATCTCCGGCACTATTGAAGAGTTGCTCTACTCTGCAGAATATGTATTCGCAGCCGGTAATGAAAAGTTGATGTTATGCGAACGTGGTATTCGTACTTACGAGAAAGCAAGTCGCAATACGTTGGATGTAAATGCTATTCCAATCCTAAAAGAGAAAACACATTTGCCTGTTATTGCCGATCCATCACACGGTATAGGTATTCGGGAATATGTATCACCGATTGCCCTTGCGTCTTTAATGGCTGGGGCGGATGGTATCATTTATGAAACACATCAAAAACCCGAAGAGGCAGCATCGGATGGTCAGCAAACTTTGGATTTTAATGAGTCTGCTAGCTTGATTGAGAAATTGAAAAAGGTGTTTGAGTTGAGGGAGAGTTTTTCGTTGAGAATAGTCACGTAACGCTTCAAAAATAATCGGGTATTTTAACTATTGTTTAAGAACAATGCGTTCGTTAGTTTTATGAACTAAAGATTTAGTTCATAAAACTTATTCTATGCTTTTAAACTTTATAGTTATCGCCTATCGGAATCTTTTCCGCCACAAACTATTCTCCTTTATAAACATAGTCGGCCTTGCTTTTGGTATTGCCGCATCGTTACTGCTTCTTCAATATATTAGTTATGAACTGAGTTATGATGACTTTCAAACTAACGGAGACAACATTTACAGAATTCAGCATGACTGCTATAAGAATGGTGCTTTAGAGAATAGCAGCGCCATTAGTTATTACGGAGCTGCTCCCGCTATTAAAGAAAGCTTTCCAGAAGTATCCAATGTTGTAAGACTACACCGAGCCGATGGAATGGTGAATCATTATGGCGACAAAGGAGAAATTATTAGTCATTATGAAAACAAAGCTTTTTATGCGGACGCGTCATTTTTCTCCATCTTTTCATTTCCGTTGGTTCGGGGTGATGCAAACAAAGTTTTACAAAGTCCCAGTTCAGTAGCGCTATCAGAGTCAGCGGCCAAGAAATATTTTGGAAAAGTAAACCCAATCGGCAAAACGATCTCATTAACAACCCAATGGGAAGGTGGGCAGTACGTTGTGGAAGGTGTATTTAAAGATGTTCCTGAAAATTGTCATATTCAATTTGACTTTCTGTTTGCGATAGAAAATTTATTGCATAACCGCCAATTTAAAGACGGTGCATGGTACTGGACAAACTTTTATACTTACGTGGTATTGAAACCTGCAACAGATCCTTTAATGTTTGAATCAAAGCTGTCTTCTGTAATTGATACACATCTTGGAAGTTATCTAAAAACCACAAAGAGTGAGGAGAAATTTATTTTACAACCTGTACAGGATATTCATCTGCATTCTAATATTCGAGATGAAGTAGAAGTAAACAGCGATTATAAAATCGTATCCTTCCTGCTCATTCTTTCATTTTTTATCATCGGCATTGCATGGCTTAATTATATAAACCTCTCCACAGCGAAGGCTACTGAAAGAGCTAGAGAAGTTGGTGTTCGAAAGGTTTTAGGATCCACTAAAAATCAATTGGTTAAACAATTTCTACTTGAATCATCAGTGCTTACCATACTGTCAATCATTATCGCGATAATTTTAATTGCCATTGCCACCCCTTACTTCAATTTGCTAATCGGAAAAGAAATAACATTTGATTTAGCGGGACAGTCACGATTCTGGATAACGGCTTTAGGAATTATCTCTGCTGGTACTTTTCTATCTGGTCTTTACCCGGCCTTTGTTATTTCTTCTTTTAGTCCTTTGACTGTTATCAAGGGAACATTCAGCAGAAATGAAAACAGCATTAGACTAAGGCAGGCCATGGTCGTCTTTCAATTTGGTGCAGCTATGATATTAATTATCGCCACACTTACTATTTATCGGCAACTTGAGTTTATGAGAAATCAGGACTTAGGTATGAACATAAATCAAAAAGTGGTGGTTAGAACTCCGAAAATTATTCAGGGTGGTAGTTATATGAACAGCATGGACTATTTCAAGAATAAAGTAAAAACGAATACATCAATAGAAAGTGTTGCAGCTTCTTCGGAAGTGCCAGGAAAACAAATATTCTGGACAAATGAATTTAGGAAGAAGAGCGAACCAGAAAATGTTCGCAAGCTTCTCAATATATTAGCGGTAGATGACGACTTTGTTCCAACGTATGATTTAAAACTCCTTGCCGGTAGAAATTTTTCGAAGGAAATAATAAGTGACCTTGGAGATGCGGTTATTATAAACGAGTCTGCCCTGCACTATTTAGATATTAAAAATCCTGAAGACGCACTCAATCAGCAACTAGTTGTTGGTGATGTTGGAATTAAAACGATTATCGGTGTTGTTAAAGACTTTCATCAACAATCTTTACAGAAACCGAATAACCCCATAATTATTTATTACATACCGTGGAATCTCGACTATCTAACAGTATCCGTTCACGGGAACGTTAAGGAAACAATGGCTTCTATTGAAAATTTGTATCACCATGCATTCCCTGAAAATGCTTTCGATTATTTCTTTTTAGATGATCAGTTCAATCAACAGTATCGCTCTGAAGAAAGATCCTGGAAAATATTTATTCTCTTTTCTGCGCTCTCCATCGTGGTTGCTTGTATGGGATTATTTGGATTGTCTTCATTCATGACAATACAACGATCAAAAGAAATTGCAATCAGAAAAGTACTAGGGGCTTCCGTAGTCAATGTTACGCTGCTCCTCTCAAAGGATTTTATAAGACTGGTTCTTGTCGCATTTATACTGGCTGTACCATTATCCGGGTGGATAATAAATCAGTGGTTACAAACCTTTGCCTATCACATTGATATTGCATGGTGGACTTTCGCTTTGGCGGGAATTTTAACAGTAATCCTAGCCTTCTTGACGGTCGGGTTTCAATCTGTGAAAGCAGCATTGTCCAATCCGGTTGAATCGATTAAAATCGAATAAGACCTTCACACACCTTATCGAACAAACCCACATAGTTGGCAGATTGAGCTAACTAACAATGCCGAAGGTATCGACTCTAAAAAAGTCTTGCCTTCGGGATTTAAAATAAAAACTACGTGTTACTTACGGTCTAGGTACTAAATCTTCGCGCGTAGCGGCTTTCCATGCAAGTGTTGCCATTAATACTGAATTATATTTCAGGTCTGACTCAACGGCTCGTTCGTACGTATCCATGTTTGAGTGCCAGCTTCGTGTAAAGTATTCAATTGGATCAGTAATGAATTGAAAGCCTGGTAGACCAATGGCATCAAACGCAACGTGATCTGTACTGCCCATATTGTTCAATGAAAGAGTAGAGGTACCTGTTTTTTCAAATGGCTTCAGCCACTCACGGAAAACGGGTCTCACTTTTTCATTCCCTTGCATACTTATGCCACGCCATTTACCAGTTCCATTGTCTGTGTTAAAATAAATAGAAAATGTTTCAGCTTCAGGTTTCAAAGTGATTTTACCGTCCGTGGTTTCACCAAGATGTTTTTTAACATAACCTCGTGAGCCCATCAAACCTTGCTCTTCGCCACCCCACAAGCCAATGCGAATGGTGCGGTTCGGTTGAATTCCTAATGATTTAATCAAACGCATTGCCTCCATGCACGTGGCAACGCCTACACCATTGTCCGTTGTTCCCGTTCCGCCATGCCATGAATCAAGGTGAGCACCGATCATTACTACTTCTGCATTTTTATCGGTACCTGGTATTTCTGCAATCACATTAAAGCCATCTTCTGCTGGCGTAAATTCAGTTTCCATTGTCAGCTCAAGCTTTACGGCTATTCCTCTTTCAATTTGTCGTACCAGGCGATTGTAGTGCTCTGATGCAACTAAAACTTGCGGAAGAATTTTAGGTGCCTTATCCGAATGTGCACGAACACGATCAGCAAACGGTACGCTTGGTGCATATGGTATGGTAGCGGACTGAGGGTATAATGTTCCATGATCACCACGACTGCATTCTAATACAGCAATCGCTCCTTCCGTTTGACAGAGCAACCATTTTTTATACGTAATGTCTTCCGGTGCGCCTGTATTAAAGCGCCTGCTGTTGGCTGCACGATCGCCTTTGCCTGCGTTCGCCATCTTTAATAATGTCGAATCGGCATGTCGGGTAGCATCTGGTTCAAAATGTGGCTTGGGCATGATCGGAAAATTGAAGAGTACAATTTTACCTTTGAGCTTGCCTTTATATTTCTCAAGATCAGCTTCCGTTTTTACATTCAGGTAAACGACATCAGCAGTAACAGTTCCTTTAATGCCAGGCGACCATGCTTTTGGGTTACTGATAATATTGAAATAGGTAGGAGCAGTTGAACTCAATCCAAATTTCTTTACCTGCCAGCCTCTGCCGAATTCACCGAATGAATCAAAATGGGTATTGCTCAGTTCCCAGCTTTCCAAGGTTTTCTTAGCATAGTTAGCAGCCGTTTTATAACCTGGTGAGTTGGTTAGTCGTGAGCCATTTACATCAGTGAGCATACTGAGAATGTCCATTACCTGGGAGTGATCATTACCTTCACTTTTTAGTTTGGCGTAAACGGCAGAATCAATTTTTTCGATCGACTGCGCATAGGAGGAGAGTGCACTTGCAAATACCAACGTGCTTAGAACAATGTTTTTGAATTTCATATTAGGTTAAGAGATTTAAAGTGACTAAAGTATCGACCGATATCCAGACTTCTTAATTTCTTTATATGAGCGGAGAGATAAGTTTAATATAGATACTACTTATCTGATCATTGCCTGTAATAAGGCGAAAGGTTGTGCGCGGAAACAATTAGCTTGTGTACTAGTTTGATAGCGTCTCGTTATGCGATTTGGGCAATGATACGTATTTGCTGACCACAGTAGACTGTGCGGACAATTCATCCAACGATGACCATTCTTGACCCATTCAAGGTTCAGTTTTCTTCCAGTCATTGTCCACTCTTCCTCCACTCTCTGTCCACTCTCGTTATTAGGTAGCTGTATCCTTCCTGTATTGAAGGCTCGGGTGGGTTATTATCCAGTATTGGAACTGGTATTAAATTAAATAGCCCTGGTCTTAAACCTGGGCTATTTAATCAAAATCTATAAGTGGTTGGTATTATTCAATAATCAGGAGGAAATAGTTCTTCTTGCCCTTTTGAGTGAGCAGGTATTTACCCTGCAACAAATCAAAGGATGGTTTTTGATTCGGATCAGTCAATTTGATTTTATTGATGCTCACCCCACCAGCCTGAATCATTTTGCGGGCTTCACCTTTTGAAGGAAAAACCAAGTTTTGAGTATTTGCCGAAAGTAGGTCGGTTGTGGTTGCGCAACCTTCGTAATCAGCCTTGGAGATAGTGGTTTGAGGTACGCCTTCAAATACAGCCAACAAGGTATCTTCATCCAGACTTTTTAGTTCTTCAGTAGTGGAATTTCCAAATAGGATGGAGGATGCTTTTACCGCTTGCTCAAAGTCTTCTTTAGAGTGAACCCGAACGGTTATATCTTCTGCCAAAACTTGCTGCAGTTTTCGCAGGTGCGGTGCGGTGTTGTGTTCAGTAATTAGCGAATTAATTTCTTCGTTCGAACGAAGGGTAAATATCTTGATAAAGTTGACGGCATCTTCGTCTGATACATTCAACCAATACTGATAAAACTTATAAGGTGAGGTCCGCTTTGGATCCAGCCAGACATTGCCACCTTCGGTCTTACCGAATTTAGTACCATCTGCTTTAGTAATTAGTTTGGTGGTAAGAGCATAGGCCTCTCCGTTAGCCTTTCTTCTAATCAATTCAGTTCCGGTAACAATATTGCCCCACTGATCGGAGCCACCCATTTGCAGCTTGCAGTTTTTGTTTTCGTAAAGCCAAAGGAAGTCGTAGCCCTGAACGAGTTGATAGGTAAATTCCGTAAATGATAGACCAGACTCAAGACGCTTTTGAACTGAGTCTTTCGACATCATGTAATTTACTGTAATGTGCTTACCTATGTCTCTGATAAAATCAAGAAAGCCAAAGCCTTTGAACCAATCGTAGTTGTTCACTAATTCTGCCGATTCAGCTCCAGCACTAAAGTCAAGGAATTTCTCCAGTTGCTTTTTAACACAGGCCTCGTTATGACGAAGTATATCTTCAGATAATAGATTACGCTCAGCTGATTTGCCTGATGGATCTCCTACCATTCCAGTCGCACCACCAACTAAAGCAACCGGCTTATGTCCGCTTCGTTGAAAATGCACTAGGGTCATGATTTGAACAAGGTGTCCAATATGTAAAGAATCGGCTGTTGGATCGAAGCCAATGTATCCCGCGATCTTTTCCTTGGAGAGTAAGTCTTCTGTTCCAGGCATTACATCGTGCACCATCCCGCGCCAGCGGAGTTCTTCTACAAAATTCTGTCTAGCCATTACAATAATTCGGATTTGAGGTGCAAATATAGAAAAGCAAGGAAGGCGATCAAGGTTCTCAACAATTGCCACGGGTTTAAACCCGTGGCAATTGTTGAGAACCGAGTGGTTTGAAAAATTAACAGGGCAAAAATCAGTTCATCTTTTTAATGTCTGCTGGATTCCTTTTCTTGGCAAAAAATCAGATTAGAACATGCAACAACCCGATACACTCAACCAGGTAGCCAACTTTCACAAGACATTCAAACATCCAATACTAAGCCAGCCCACTATTCCATCGGATGACAGGTGCCGCTTGAGGGTAGCATTGATTGCAGAAGAACTGAAGGAGCTTGAAGTAGGTATCTTGGAAAAGGATATTGTGGCTGTGGCTGATGCACTGGCTGATATTCAATATGTACTCGCTGGTGCGATTTTGGAGTTTGGACTAGGTGATAAATTCAAAACCTTGTTTGATGAAGTTCAACGCTCCAATATGAGCAAAGCCTGCAATTCAAAAGAAGAGGCTGAAGCTACCATTGCGCATTACAAGAAAAAGGACGGTACGGAATGCTACTTTAAAGAAGAGGAAGGCAAATGGCTGATCTATCGCACTGCCGATAATAAAACGTTGAAATCAATCAATTATAGTCCGGCCGATTTGGAAGGCATTCTTCGATAGGAAATCAGATATAAAACTCGAATTGAAATACGGCATCTTGACCTCGTTGTTGTAATGGATTGATCGCCATTATTTGTTCTTCATTATATGCCTTAATAAACTCCGTGCGGCTAATGCGCAGCTTGCTTTGTCCAGGCTTGATACGATGGTATTGCATCCGGCCCGATGTATTGGCTGTGGCGCTATACACAAAGCTAAATTGAAGTGGAATAGGAGAGGGGATATACCGCATGACTAGTTATACGCATTTCTAAATTCCACGTGGAGCAATGTATTCTGTTTAGCGTTGTATTGAGCTAATAATGCATACGCCCAACTTGGAACATATTTAAACCGATCTTCTAATTCCTCAATCTTGAGGCACAATTCGCGTACGTAAAACCGAATCTGTTCCAGATTCCTGCATTCACAAGGCTTTTCAAAGTTTCTTGAGGTAAAAGCTCTCAGCTCCATCTCAATCTTTTTTCGTTCGTAATCCGTCATATTGATGTGTATAATTACACAATTATAATACATTTTTATACATAATAGCAAGTATTTGTGTGTAAAATTGCACAAAAAAAATTCAGTCAATTATTTTAAGTAATGAAATCAGAGATGGGCTATAATGATCTGATTATAAAATGCTTATTGGATTCTACTCGAATCTTCAACTAAAATTTAATCACCATAAAATCTTGATGTCGGATCCACCGAGTGCACAATTTGGAAATGGTTTTAATGTTTATATTTAAACGCACATTTTTAAGTCTATGGAAAACACCGTCACTTCTCCCTTTTTAAACTACTGGCACATTATCATGATTGCAGGTTCAATCACGATGCTGGCAATCGGTTTTCTCATATACATTATTCATAATGTGAGAGTGTCGGCTGCAAAAAGTTTTAAAGCCAAATACGACATCATTAGTCATTATGAAGTGTCGAGTTACAAGAAGGTTTTTCTTTGCGTGGGCATTGCTGTACTGATGGCAATCAACCTTTACGGGATTGGAAAACTAAATGATATTGGAGTTTGGTTTTTTGTATTGGTTTTCATTTCAATTGCTGGCGGCACACTAGTTACCTATGTCTCTTTTCTGATCCTTGACTTCTACTACCCAACCATAATGGCAAGTAAATTACGCAAGTGGCGTTATATGCCCAGAGTTGGGAGAAATGGTGTTAAGCTTCGGTTACTAAGTGAAGAAGAAGAAGATGTTCATCTTCAGGAAGGGATGAAAGCGGAAGAAAGTGTATTCTCCATCGACTACGATGTATGGGTGGATGAACAAACAGGTGAGGTGCAGATTGATAAATACCCTGGCTATCTTCAGGCATATAAGTGCAATAGCTGTGGATTTCATACCATGAAGATTGTACGGGAAGAAATAACCAAGCAACCCGAATCGAATGCACCTGGAGAATTAATCAAGCACTATCAATGTCTTTACTGTAAATCAGTTAGGGCCACTTCGTTTAATATTTCCACGAAGGAAGCAAATGACTATAAGCATGCTACCAAGCTTAGTTTCCTGAAGAACAAGAATATAGATCTTGTTCGTGTCGAAATTCATTCAGCCATTACAGGAAAGAAATTTTTTGAATTCCCTACGCTTGATCAGGCCCAACGATTTTTGGGCGAGTATGACTCAGAAAGGGGCAGCTAGAACTTAAATCCAATTAATGCGTTCTTCGATTTAAATAGGGCATGTATTTTGTCCATAGGCGTGGTAAATAAGTGAAGGGTAAATAAGTGAAGATGAAGAAATCAATTTTAGTAAGTCTCGTATCGCTGATCGCTTTTGCATCAGCCAGTGGTTTTAGTGTTTCAGATACAACACAGTTAAAACCCAAATCAGTTTATGGTAAAGAAGCGAAGGCTGTTGTAGCCATTTTAGATAACAACCATTATCGCAAACTCAATCTGAACGACTCGTTGTCGTCTGTTATTCTGGATCAGTACTTTAAAAGCCTCGATAACAACAAGACGTACTTTATGGCTTCCGATCTGGCAAGCTTCGAAAAGTACCGTCTTCAAATCGACAATTTGACGCGTGCTGAAGATGTAGATCCAGCCTATGAAATATATGCTGTTTTTCATTCTCGTTTTGAGCAGCGAATGGATTATGTTATTAATAAGTTGATACCTCAACAGTTTGATTATACTGTTAATGAAGTGTATCAATCTGACCGTGACAAAGAGCCATGGTGTAAGAATGAATCAGAGTTAAATGAAGTATGGCGCAAGATTGTGAAGAGTCAGGCACTAAGCTTGAAACTTGCGGGTAAGCCAGAAGCTAAAATCGACAGTATGTTGACCGAACGCTATGAGCGATTGCGCAAGTCACTTTCTCAATACAACACCGAAGATGTGTTCAGCATGTATATGAACACTATCACCGAGGCATACGATCCGCATACAAATTACTTCTCGCCAAAAGCTGCTGATCTTTTTAAGCAAAGCATGAGCTTATCTCTTGAAGGTATTGGTGCGCGTTTACAAACAGAAAACGATTATACGAAAGTTGCCGAAATAATTGTTGGCGGACCTGCTGACAAAAGTGATCTGATCCATGCGAACGACCGCATCATTGGCGTAGGGCAAGGTGAAACTGGTGAAATCGTAGATGTCATTGGATGGCGCATTGATGAAGTTGTTAAGCTTATTAAAGGTCCCAAGGGAACAAAAGTAAGATTGCAGATATTTCCTTCTGAAACAGGAATTGCCGGACCATCTCAATTGATCACGATCGTTCGCGAAAAGGTAAAGCTTGAGGACCAACAGGCTACCAAGAAAATGATTCAATATCAGGAAAATGGGAAATCGATGAAACTGGGTGTAATTACACTACCAACGTTTTACATGGATTTTGACGAATACCAAAAGGGTAATCCAAACTATACTAGTACGACACGTGATGTTAAGCGGTTGATCAATGAACTTCAGGCTGAGAAGATGGATGGTCTTGTTTTGGATTTGAGAAACAATGGAGGAGGTTCACTTGCCGAAGCAATTGATCTTACCGGATTGTTTATTAAGGATGGTCCTGTAGTACAAGTAAAGACTTCAGGTAATAAGATTGAAGTAGGTTCGGATGATGACGCAACAATTGCGTACTCAGGGCCATTAGTTATAATGACTAATCGTTTCAGTGCATCTGCATCCGAGATTTTTGCGGGGGCCATTCAGGATTATCACAGAGGTGTGATTGTTGGTGAATCTACGTATGGTAAAGGAACTGTTCAAACTGTGATTGACCTTAACCGATACATTCCTGGTCAGCAAGGAGAGGTGGGTCAGTTAAAGCTTACCTTTCAAAAGTTCTATCGCGTAACCGGCAGCAGCACACAGCATAAAGGTGTAACGCCTGATATTTTATTACCGAGTGCATTAGATGCTGAGCAATTTGGTGAAAGCTCTCAGCCTAGTGCCTTGCCTTGGGATGAAATTCGCGGAACACTTTATCAAAAGACACCCGTGATAAATGATAAGGTTGTTTCTTCACTTAGTAAATCCTATCAAACCAGATTGAAGACTGATCCAGCTTTGGAAAAATATGCTGAGGAGACAGAGGAAACTCGGAAGAGCATAAACGAGACTATCGTTTCGCTTAACGAAACAGTTCGCAAGAAAGAAATGGAAGAAGATGAGAAGAAGAAATCAACGAACGATAAATTGAAAGCACAAGTTGGTGGTGTGGAAACAGGCGCAACAACTGATCTTCAAAAGTTGGATGACGAGTATCTTCGCGAGGGACTTTTTGTATTGCACGATCTCATTCTTTCAAAAATTGGTTAGTGCCTCCTTGTTTTGATTTCTATTTTTGTAGCGCTTAACGAAAATCATGCGTCAGTACTTAGATTTAATGAATGATATCCTGGAGAACGGAGCCCACAAAAGCGACCGCACAGGAACAGGAACCCTTTCAGTTTTTGGTCGTCAGCTTCGGTTTAATCTGGCTGAAGGCTTTCCTTTAGTAACGACAAAGAAGCTTCATTTGCGCTCCATCATTTACGAACTGCTTTGGTTTTTGAATGGCGATACAAACATTAAGTATCTGAAAGACAATGGTGTAAGTATATGGGATGAATGGGC
>JANODK010000099.1:0-1780 GCA_031412655.1 Chryseolinea sp. | reverse complement strand
GGACCAAAACCAACATCGATATGGGTACCTCCCCAAATGGAAAGCAACGTAATGTTGGCAAGGGCTGCCATGTGCATGTTTGATGAATCAACACAAAGCATCACATCCAGATGTTGCATCAATGCAATTTCCTGGCGAAGTTTTAATTGTCCGGCTATTACTTCAACATTTTGTGGAAACTGTTGCTTTAGCGTTTCAAAGAATTGAATTTCCTTATCCCCTCCGCCAAACAAAAAGAATTTAATCGGTTCTTTTGCAATCAGTAATTCAAATAACGGTTTGTAATTTTCAACCGGCCATATTTTCGATTTGTGCATCGCGAAAGGTGCAACGCCAATCCACTTGCTTTTCTCTATTGATTTTTTGTATCCAAACCAACCTGAAGCAGTTTGAATGGATTCTCCTAACGCCATGTAAGGAGGTTCTATGATTGGAAAAGAATAACCTGCCTTTTCAAACGCAAGTCGATAACGCTCCACAGTATGGATTAATGGCTTGGTAACTTTATTATCCTTTTGGGTAAACAAATGTTTTTCCTTTTTCCCCTTATCAAAAACCACCACTCGGGATGAAAAAAGTTTAAAGAAGCCTCTAAGTATTTTGGTACGGATATGATCGTGCATATCAAACACCACTTCATACGGACCTTTGCGTAATAATTTTTTACACAAATCACGCATCCCAAAAATTCCGGTATAGGTATAGTCAACATCCGCAGGAAAAACGATGACACGTTCCATGTCAAAAAACAACGGGCCGAATTTCGGTCGCGTTACTACTGTAACTTCAACATCGGGATTGGCGGCCACAAAAGATTTTACTACAGGTACAAGCAGTGCCACATCGCCCATTGCTGAAAACCGAAAGATTAAAATTTTTCTCATGCTCTATTTCTTTTGCCCGTATAACATCGGATTCAACGAAGCATCGTTATACATTTTCATTTGTCGATATACTTTAAATCTGCGGTTGCCCGAACCAATGTCTTCCATCAGTTCATCAAATGCAGTCTTCATATCCACACGCTGTTCTAATAAAATATTTAATTTCAATTGACACTTTGCTTTGTGTTCTGCATCAACATCCTTCCGCTCGGTTTGTTCTTTCATATGAAAAACTTTGAGCAACAAAATGCTCATGCGATCCAACAACCAGGCAGGAGTTTCAGAGTTAATACGCGTTCCGGATTTTGGTGTAACGTGTTTAAATTCCTCCAGGAATACATCGTCAATTTTTTCAACACGATCGGTGCGATCCTGATTGGACTTATCAATTCTTCTTTTCAATTGAACCGCCTCTGTAGGATTTATTTCCGGAAGGCGAATGATATCTTCCAAATGCCACTGCACCGTATCGATCCAATTCTTTGTATACAGAAGATGCTCAAAACTTCCTTCTTGATATGGGTTGTTAATCGGAAAATCAACATCGTCTTGAATGTGATAATCGTCAATACTTCTCTGGAAAACGGAATAGCACTGTTCTGCCTTTAACATAATCAATACATTGAAGACGCAATTTAATTAATTTGCCATACCTCCCTAAATCTCGCTACAGGCTTCAAGCCTCAGGCTTCAGGTAGTGAGGTTGAAGTTTGTGATTTAAATGATAAAATCGAAATGATTGATTTCACAGCGAATAACGATCAACCAACAACGAACCACTATAAATGTCGTCTCATCATTTTGTAAAAGAAGGTCAGGAGCCAGCGTTGCTGATTCTTGATGCATTATCCCTTGAACTTGCTGAACCTTTGTTAGAATGGGCGCCTCTAGTAGTG
>JANODK010000098.1:0-9081 GCA_031412655.1 Chryseolinea sp. | reverse complement strand
AGTACCCAATGATTGAAAAGATAATTTTTTTCTTCAAACAAATCTTTAAGCTCAAGATCAGTCTTCGCGAATTTACGCGACACTTCATGATCCATCACCAAACCAAAATTGCGTGGCATCAACATCGGGAATGGAGTATTGAAATGTTGGAATACATCTTTTAACTGAAGCCAGTAAATTACTTCGGCAGGCCCACCAACGTAAGCAAGGTTTGGAAGAATTATTTCTTGATACAATGGACGAAGAATAACATTCGGACTAAATTTTTCCGGTTCTTCGTTGATTAGTTTTTCAATCTGCGCTTGAGTAAAACTGATGTTGCTGTCTAATACGTGGTAGAAATTTTCTTTCTTTTCAAGGCGACTACGTAAACCATCGATCAAATAGAAAAAATTTATATCGCGGCAATAAATTTGAGTTTTATAATCAAGTCCTTCAAGCCCGGTAGTGGTTTGATCCACATGTTTTTTAGCTACGTGCTCAATAATATCCTGTTTCATCACCGAGGTGAACAATGATTTGAGAGAACGATTGTCTCCATCGATTACTACGAGTCCTTCATTGCTAAACAACTCATTTACATAAGCGCGGCAGGCATTACTTAATTTTTTATGCTTCGAATAGGCCTCACGGAAAATCTTTGTTTCTCCCGGAATTTCATTTGCAAGCTTACTTAAACTCTTTGTGTCAAATCGGCCGACAGCACCTTTTTGATCGGTCTCCCAAGTGTATTTCTTTCCGTAGAGTTTGAAATATTTTATTTCATCATAGTCGTGATCTTCTGAGGCCATCCAATACACGGGAACAAAATTGTAACTAGGATATTGAGCCTTCAATTGTTTACATGCATTGATTACGGTTACAATTTTATAAATGAAATATAACGGCCCAGTGAAGATGTTGAGTTGATGACCCGTGGTAACGGTAAATGTATTTTCGCTTTGAAGTTGTTCTATATTTTTTTGAACGGCTCCTGAAATAGAGTAGCCTTCATATTGATGCGTAAGTGCCTTGACTAAAACAGATCGAGATGCTGTTGGAAAGGATGATGCTTTTTCCTTAATCTGATCGCCCACGTTTTGTATTAGAGGGAAGCGATTGTAGTACGGTTTTAGAGTTTCTTTTTGTTGAATGTAATCCAGAAAAAACGGACTGAATGAGCGCGTATCCGCTAATGCGACTTTGTTAAGCTTCATGTTTAACAACAAAAGTTGGTGGGACTTTTAAAAACCATAGATCGAATAACGTCAATTTATGGATTAAGTTCACAAAATTACACGAGGTTATCGAACAACTTCCCCGGTTAAATCAAACTCTGTCGCGGACTTTACTTTTACATTCACAAAATCACCCATGCGCAGGTAATTATCCTTGCTTTGAATGATCACTTCATTGTCAACTTCAGGAGAATCAAACTCAGTTCGACCCACAAAATCGCCACCTTCTTTGCGGTCGATCAAAACCTTAAAGGTCTTGCCTACCTTTGCCTGATTGAGTTCAAGGGAAATTCCCTGTTGAAGCTCCATCACTTCTTCCATGCGTTCTTGCTTCACTTCATCCGGCACATCATCAACCATGGAATGTGAGTGTGTGTTTTCTTCGTGTGAGTAGGTAAAAATTCCAAGGCGATCGAAGCGCGATTTTTCAACAAAATCTTTCATCTCTTCAAAGTCTTGTTCTGTTTCACCCGGATGTCCAGAAATCATTGTTGTGCGAATGGCAATGCCAGGCACTTTTTCACGAATAGTATGAATCAGTTTTTCCGTTTTCTCACGCGTTGTACCTCTTCGCATCGATTGCAACAATTTAGTAGAAGCGTGTTGCAAAGGCATGTCAATGTATTTGCAAATGTTGCTTCGTTCCGCCATCACATCGAGTGCATCCATTGGAAAACCAGTAGGGAATGCGTAATGTAAACGTATCCATTCAATGCCTTCAACATCTGAAAGATTTTTGAGAAGGTCGGCAAGATTTCTTTTTTTATACAGATCGAGTCCGTAGTAAGTAGAGTCTTGAGCAATGAGAAGTAATTCTTTTGTTCCTTGTTTTGCTAAGCTTTTAGCTTCAAGTACGAGCTCTTCAATTGGTCTGGAGATATGTCCACCACGCATTAACGGAATAGCACAGAAAGAGCAAGGTCTATCGCAGCCTTCAGAAATTTTAAGGTAGGCATAGTGACTTGGATTGGTAAGAATCCGTTCGCCAACTAATTCATGTTTATAATCAGCCCTAAAAACTTTTAAGAGACGGGACAGATCGCGAGTTCCAAACCATGCATCAACCTGAGGGATTTCTTTTTCTAAATCATCCCTATAGCGTTCCGAAAGGCATCCGGTAACGTAAACTTTATCTACAATACCTTCTTCTTTTGCATCGACATATCGAAGAATCGTGTCGATTGATTCTTGCTTTGCATTATCAATAAAGCCACACGTGTTGATGACTACTACACTGGCATCGTCTTCCTTTGATTCATGAACTGCATTAATGCCGTTACCCCTCAATTGAGTTAATAATACCTCCGAATCCACCAGGTTTTTTGAACAGCCCAGCGTTACGATGTTTACCTTCGATTTTCGATTGCCTTTTGTCTTCACGTGATTCCCTTAAGGCTGCAAAAGTACGAAAATGAAGAGCGAGGTACGATTTAAGAGGTACGATTTATGCTTAACATGGCGAAATCAGTTCATAATTCCGTAAATGCTTAATCAATAAAAATTAAGAAGTTGAAAATTCCTGAAACCCCAAATTGTACTTCGTACCTCGCAATTCGTACATCACTCATTTCCCTTATCTTTATGCCCTTCATGTGGAAATTGAAAAAAAGTAGTTGGTTTCTCTTCTTTAGTGTCCTGGCCTTTTCTTGCCTTGATCAGCCGGATTGTTTTCGGTTGAACAGCGACCAGATCGGGATTTCTCTCAAGGTCTTAGGAACAAATAAGGCAGATGTTGTTACCCTTTCGGGGATTGATATAGCAGGAGTAGGTGATATTGTCGGTACGGATATCAGCCTAAGCAGTTTTTTAATTCCCCTTAATTACCTGGCTAATGAAACAGGTATCACTATTTCAGGAGACAAAATAAATGGAACTCTGTTGCTGAAGTATCTTTCGCAGGCACAATTCGTGTCGGACGAATGTGGGCCTCGCTACATTTTATCAAACTTAACCATTGATCAAAGGGTAGGTTTTGATTCGGTCCGATTGGTTACGAATCAAGTCGCTAATCCGCCCTACATTAATATTGAAATTTATCGATGCCCCACCACTAATTTGGTGAAGTTTGATTTTTATCAATTATACATTGCAACAAACGGGAAAAAATCGAGTCAGCTTTTATCGGTTGATATAGACTCCATTGCCCCCGGTTATTCAAACGATCTGTATTATCAAGATAGTATTACAAATACAGTAACGTTACCCATCAATCTGAACACTGGTTCTTCTGATTTTAATATGAGTATAAATGGAAAGTTAAATACACTTTCACTAGACTATACTTTAACTGACGAGGAACGATATAATGTTTGTCCGATTGCTACTTATGCTTCGGGCATGAGTGCGAGCTCAGTTGAATTTGATTCAGTAAGCATTGCCCTCGTAGATAAAAAAGTGGTTGATGCACCACAAGATCCTGCGACTACCAATGTGTTAATTTTTCAATGCCCTAAAACAAATTTGATGCGTGTGGCATTTAAAATTTCAAAGGGAGAGAGCACGGTTGCAGTAAATGTTGCCTTTAATAAGATTACCAACAATTTATTCGATGTTTTTTATGAGGATGTAACAACGAGTTCTGTTGAACTTCCTATAGATGAATCAGCTTCCTCAATCGAATATTATTTTGATATGAAAGTGAAGGAAGGAGACCCTGCGTTGATTGATACGCTACGTGTGAGTTATCAGACAATAGGCAAAACCATTTTCAATGCGTGTGGTCAGCAGTCTGTTTACAATAAAATAGTAGCCACTTCTCCTGATATTATAGCACCTGCAAAAATTACTGTGCAAAAAGATTCCATCCAATTCCCATCGATTACCAACATTGAGATTCTTAAAGATTAACATATCGATTTTTCTATTTCTTCCGATCGCTCTGCTGGCGCAGGAAAAGGATTCAGTAAGAAATAAATTTTTACCTACCGGGATTCGCTTGGGTACAGATGCATTTGCATTAGTTCGCAATACCTATGATGAGACCTTTAAAGGATATGAACTCAATGCTGATGTAGATTTTTATCGTTACTACCTCGCAGTAGATTATGGGTCGTGGGGAAGAACCTACGTTCAGGATTCGTCCAACTACAGCAACAACGGAAATTATTTTCGTGTCGGTGTTGACGTAAATTTTTTGACAAAGAGCCCGGTTAAGAATATGTTCTTTCTGGGAATGCGCTATGCACATAGTTCGTTTTCAGAAGATTATTCAGTTATTATTAATGACCCGCTATGGGGAAGTTCGAATGAAGTATTCACCAACCGAAACGTACCGGCCAACTGGTTTGAACTTACCTCTGGTCTGAGGGTGCGTATCTGGAAAATGTTTTGGATGGGTTACACCATCCGTTATAAGTTTGCTTTAAGTATGGGAGATACGCCTGATCTACTTCCGCATGATGTGCCCGGCTACGGTCTCACGAATAAGAATGCGTATTGGGGATTTAATTATCAGTTGCTTTTCAGAATACCGATTACAAAAAAGCAATTAGTTCCGATTAAAAAGTGAGTCTACAAACTCAGTCTTGTTGAAGACCTGAAGGTCATCTACTTTTTCACCCACCCCGATGTATTTCACAGGAATTTTAAATTGATCTGAAATTCCAATCACTACTCCACCTTTTGCAGTGCCATCCAACTTTGTAATGGCGAGTGCTGTTACTTCGGTTGCTTTTGTAAATTCAGTAGCTTGTATAAATGCGTTTTGCCCAGTGCTTCCATCCAATACCAACAGGACTTCATGTGGAGCATCAGGAATTACTTTTTGAACAACACGTTTGATCTTTGTTAACTCCGCCATCAAATTTATTTTGGTGTGAAGTCTCCCGGCTGTATCAATAATGATAATATCTGATTGTTGGTTTACACCTTCTACAACTGCATCGTACGCAACGGCCGAAGGATCGGTGTTCATACCTTTCGATACAACAGGAACTCCAACACGTTCACCCCATAATTTTAATTGTTCAACTGCTGCTGCACGAAAGGTATCCGCGGCTCCTAATAGTACTTTCTTGCCTCTGTTTTTAAATTGTGCAGAGAGTTTGCCTATGGTTGTTGTTTTGCCAACACCATTTACGCCCACTACCATAATTACATATGGCTTTACACCTGCAGGAATTTCAAAATCAGATAAGTCATTAGAATTACTTTCAGAAAGCAGACTGGCAATTTCTTCTTTCAGAATGCGATCGAGTTCAGTGGTGCCTAAATATTTGTCGCGTGCTACGCGCTGCTCAATACGGCCGATGATTTTCAATGTAGTAGTTACACCAACATCCGATGAAATCAGAATCTCTTCCAGGTTGTCCAGCACTTCTTCATCCACTGTAGATTTACCCACCAGCGCTTTGCCAAGTTTGCTGAAGAATGTGTCCTTCGTTTTTTCTAAGCCTTTATCGAGCGATTCTTTTTTATCTTTTGAAAACAATCCAAACAATGCCATAGATGGGATTTTTTAAAGGATGAACGCATCTCCCATTGAGGGGAGGATAAACAAAAAAAGTCCCACGCGGGGACTTTTTAATTTCTTCTATACCTGAATTACTTCTTAGCGAGTGTTTCTTTCACTAAATCAGAGGAAACGATTTCTTCTCTGAATGTGTAAGCACCAGTTTTTTCAGAACGCACAGCACGGATTACTTTTGCATAGCTTTTTCCGTCTGTCTTTTTTAAGGATGCAACTACTTTCTTTGCCATGGGTTATTTAATTTCTTTGTGAACAGTTACTTTCTTAAGAATACGATTGTATTTCTTCAATTCTAACCGCTCTGTTGTGTTCTTGCGGTTTTTAGTAGTGATGTAGCGGCTCATTCCTGGCGCGCCTGTCGTCTTGTGCTCTGTGCACTCAAGTATCACTTGAATTCTGTTACCTCTCTTTGCCATTTTGTTGACTATTAAATGTTGTTAGGTAATTGTTGTTCGCTTTTGGATGAAACCATTAACGAGAACCCTTAACCTGATTTTGATTACAATACTAAGTGACCGTTAGCCTTTGCTTCTTTCAACACAGATGAAATACCATACTTGCTGATGGTTTTAATCGCCTTTGTTGTAAGCTTCAAAGTGATCCATTTATCCTCTTCTGGTATGAAAAAACGCTTTTTCTGAAGGTTCGGATAGAACTTTCTCTTCGTCTTGTTGTTCGCGTGCGAAACGTTATTACCTACCTGAGGTCTTTTTCCTGTTATTTGACAAACACGTGCCATAGCTGCTCAATTATTTAAACCCGCCTTTGAAAACGGATTGCAAATATCGCTAAAACGACTTCAATAATCCAAAGGCGCTTGAAAATAATCCGGGAGGACCATTCAAAAAAGCCTTGAAATAAGCGATTGGGGCGTTATGCCAATAAAATTATCTATAATAAAGTCGGTTTTGCTTAGCTCTTCAGGGCTATGAGTAGTGGTTACGCCCACAACTTTGCAACCTGCCGCCTTTCCGGCCTCAATTCCCGATAGAGAATCTTCAAAGATGATGCAGTTAGCGGGATCAAAACCCAGGGCTTTTGCCGATTTAAGGTAAATCTCCGGATCGGGCTTTCCATTGCTGACAAATGACTCGTCTAATATAGTGTCGAAAAACCCGCCCATATCTGTGTATTGAAGGGTGAAATCAACATTCTCACGGGGTGCCGAGGTAGCTATGGCTCTTGGAATACTACCTTCCTTAAGTTTTGACAAAAAAGGAATAAGTCCTTCCAGTGGATGAACATCTTTTTTATACAACTCTCTGAAAAGAGCCTCCTTCTCATCTGCATATTGAAGGAGCAAATTCTTATCAATGTCTCCGAAAAGATTTCGGAGCCAATCTTTATTCGTTCGGCCATATATTTTTTCCCGGAGTTGATCTTCGCTTAAGTCATGTCCGTGGTGCTTACAGAATTGTTGAAGGGCTATTTTATGAAAGGGGTTGCTATCAATCAGCACACCATCCATGTCGAAGATAAAGGCGTAATTCATTTTAAAGTGTTGAGATGTGTGAGTGCTTATGTGTTCCAATTAGAAAAGAAAATGAAACTATTTGTGCATTCGTGGCAATATTAAAGCCTGGGCCAATCAGGTCAAAATCAATTTATCCGACAGTAATCAGTAAACGACAATTCGCTTAGCTATAAAAGTATCGTTAGCAGAGTCAAAAGAGAATGGCAGAATTGACATACCTATTTCCTTCCATCTTGGGAATGACTTACTGCTATTTTCAATAGAGAATTTAAGAATATATATGCCAGGAGATAAATCAGAAATATTTAATGGAAAAACATCAGCGCCATCAATCCTGATGGACTCGCCTATTTTTTGACCGAGTGATGAATAGACTTGCATGAGCACAGCCCTATCTGGGATAATAGTTAACGTACCTGGTTGTCTAGATACGGGATTGGGATAGATTTGGATTTCAGGTTTTTTTGGTAATTCCTTACTTTCATCATTTCGCAACAAGCGGAGGCCACCTAAAATAGTACCGGCTACAATAACAGGTCGATCAGAATTGAAAAGATTAATAGCTGTTGGCCATACCCTTCCTCCAAGATTTTGAGCTTGGTATGTTGAGTCTTCTATAGGATTGAGAATAATTTCTGTTTCTGCACGGCTCAAATCAGAAGCCTCCCGAAAATCTGGAACAACGGTAATTTTTCCTTGCTGATCGCCCAGCATCAGATCTCTTTTTCCATCACCGTCCAAATCGGCAATAAAAGAAGCGAGATTTTGTCGAAGTACACTAGAGCCGAGACCAAGGTAGGTACCATTTGCCAAAGAATAATTTTGCAAACCAGCAGGTCCGTTATTTTTCCAATGCTGCAATGCTCCATTGCTTTTCCCAATGATTAAATCATTGAGACCGTCAAGATCAATGTCAGCTACCAGAATATTTTCACTTGAATTAAAATCAAAATCAACGAGCTGAGGGGTTTGATTAGAGAAATCGAGTATCGAATTGCTTTTGTTTTCTAGATAAAAAAGATCGGTGCTTCCCGTGAAGAGTGAAGTAGCAGCAAAGACGAGGTCAGTTTTACTGTCACTGTTCATATCAGCAAACTGAATTTTGAGGTTCACAAAGGATGTATTTGAAAACTGAAGATAATCCTCATCGAATAGAGTAAATTCAGGATCACTCGATGTGCCGGTGTTTTTATAAAGGTGAATGGTAGATGGAAAGTTATCCGATACGTATTGACTGACGAACATGTCGTAGTCACCATCATTATCGAAATCGGCAAAGGCAGGAATAGCATTGTCGCCAATATCGATCATCCGATCCTGAAGAAAATTTTTCTGAGCTAAGGCAAATGATGGATTGGAACTTGTTCCGTTATTTTTATAAAACCAATTTGAATTTTTAAGATCAGAATTAAGAAACGCCCTTGAAAAAATATTGGGTGTTGAGATTAAATCTTTCTTTCCATCGAAGTCTACATCTTCAAAAAAAGCAGAGGGGAAAATAACAAAGTCAATTTGATTTGCTGAAGGAAATGCAGTGGACGAATTAATTATTGGATTGGTATTATTCCCTTCATTTTTTAACAAATAAAGATTAGTGCATGAAGATTCGGAAAATAACACGTCCATGTCGGCATCACCATCCGTGTCCATGACCAACAAACTTTTCCCTCCTGCATGTTTTGTGCGACCACCATTCGGAGGACAATCTTCATTGTTAAATGCAAACTCACCGCAGACACATTCGGAAAAACCACCCCATGCCTGGGTTTGGCGTTCGAAGTCTAGGGAATCACAAGTGCCGTAGCGCTCCTTGCTGAAATTTTGATGAAACTCCATGGTCTTACCCTGATATTGCATACTGAAAATATCCAGATCACCATCACCATCTGCATCCACAATAGAAGGTAGGTCGTCATATTGAA
>JANODK010000097.1:0-3910 GCA_031412655.1 Chryseolinea sp. | reverse complement strand
GATTGGGGATATTGGATTAAGTTTAGTTACGGTACTACGTCAAATTATTTTCAATTTCGGACTCCTTACTATGGTTACTATGATGATGGAACCTCACTTCAATACTCGCAAGGAAGGAGAGATCAGGTCTATCTTAATAGTGTTGAAACAAGATCACATAAGGCTCTTTTTATTAAAGGTGTTAGAACGGATGGGCTATCTTCTTACTTAAAGAAAAATGATCCCAACTACGGTCACAATACCGAAGGGGGGCTTCCAACTCCAACACCTCCACTATACCTGGATGAAATTGTTCTGTTAACAAAAGCTGATTTTGCCTCTCTTTCGAGTCTAGGTTTCAATGCTCAGGTAAACTCTTCTCTTGGAATTTCCGGACTGGCAAGTTTAAATGGAACACTAGTTGAGGTATATGATCTTGGAGACATTCAAGGAAATTCTGCTTTTAGATCATTCCTTGATTCAAAGGCAATACGTAGAATTAAGTTTGGCTATGAAACTAATGAGTCTTTGAAGCTGTGTAAAAAATCGCTCAATTCATTCGCAAATATTGGAACTCCACCTGCCGTTGATGCTGCTGATATCTATCTGAATAAAAATGGCAAGCTCACCCTTAAGAAGATTGAATGTTATGGAAGAAATAATGTAAAGGTTTTTCCTGATTATAAATTCGATTATGACTATAACCCGGACTATAATAAAAATCATTGGGACGGCTGGGGGTACTATAATCCCAATGGTACCAGCAGCATTACCTCACACAAAGCTTCTCAGACCGATTTGCATGGTGCTGCCTGGTCATTGTCTAAAGTAACACTTCCTACCGGAGGCACTATTGGAGTAAGTTATGAGAGGGATTCTTATTCTTCCATTTCAGGAAACAAGGTTCTTGAGGAAGGTATTGCATATCCTAGTTTAGGAAGTTATTCATTTGTATATTCCGATGCTCCCTCGTTTGGCAATCTTAAGATTAACAATCCTAGCCAATTTCAAGTTGGAGATGAAGTGAAAGTTTCAGGTACTGTTACCTACAGTTGCGCTGGAAATTTTCCCCCTAGTTTCAATTATACTTCCAGTGGTACTGCAACTGCTACATATACCGGAATTTATACCGTTGCATCTGTGTCTGTGGCTAATAATAGTATAAATCTGGGTTCTAATTATATGGGTATAACGTATTGTAGTCCAGGTTCAACTATTATTAACGTAAGTTCAAACGCAGGCACAATTTACAAGGTACACAAGAATAAAAAAGGTGGTGATGTTAGAGTTTCCGAAATATCCTATATGAATGAATTCGGAGAACAATTGAAAACTAAATATTCCTACACACTTCAAAATGGAAATAGTAGTGGAGTTGTAGCAAAGGAACCTGAACTTATTAAAAATTCAACGAATCCAAATAATTATGGACTTGATAATATATATGATTATCCGATGACGCCAGTTTTATATTCAAAAGTTGATGTTTACTCAGGATATAGCAGAACGTCAAATGATTACTCGATCATTCAATCCTTTGAGTTTGAGACACCAAATGCAAATCAAGTAGTTGAAAATAGCACCAACCTTTATAACTATATCATGCCAGGTTATAAGTTCTTTGATGGAAATTATTCTTTTGATAATCCTTATTATTTTAAGCAATACTTTCACAAAATTGATGTGAAGACTGCCAAAATCGGAAAACTGAAATCAATAAAAACTACAGATAAAAATTTGGTATTGAGTGAACAGTACACATTTAATTATACGGAAGCAACTCCTCTTGATCAAGGTAAGTATACTGCAGGGGTAATCCTTTCAGAATTTGTAGGGTCGCAAGCCACTACAGATCCACTTGTTCAAAAGTTGATACGGACTTCGAAGACCTATTATCCTTATGTCCTTTCAAGCATAGTTCATTCTAAAGATGGGTTCACAGATACGAAAGAATACAAGAGTTGGGATTTTTTCACAGGATTACCTTTAGTGGCAGATTACAAGTCCGCTGGTAATCTCAGACAACGTAAAGAGTCTGTTCCTGCATATTCTATTCAATACACGTCAGGAGGTTCGACCATAAAACCTAATAGTTCAATGGGACTCAAAGGATTTGATAAGAATAATAAAAACATGGTTTCTCAGAATGCAGGTCAGTACACTTATCGGATTGACAATAATGGCAATGTTTCGGGTCTTGTTTCAGGCTCAGTGCAGTTGTGGAAAAATGATTGGAACAATTATCGTGTGCTTACAGGAGGAGTTTTCGGCGATGCTTCGGAGGGAAGCCAGACTTGGAGGAAGCAAGCTGCTTATGCATGGAAAGGAAGTTACGGAAAAATGCAGCCAGATGGTACGCAGCAGTTCGTAGCCGGAGATGCGTTTAACGTGGCGCCAGGCTCTCCTAATAGCAACTGGCAATATCTAGGAGAAGCTCTTAGATATGACCATTATAGCATGCCGTTAAGTTCAAAGAGCTTTGATGGTATATATTCCGCAATTAAGCTCGGGTACGATAATCAAGTCAAAATTGCTGATGCATCTAATGCTGATTATAATGAAATAGCGTTTAGCAGTGCCGAAGATTTGAACATATCGCAAGGTTTTTTTGGAGGTGAGGTTGCACTTGCCAATGGTGCTGTCTTCTATAAAAATAAAAATCAATTAATTGTAGCCAACACTGGGGATGCCAATATTACAGATGCCCATACTGGAGATGCTTTAGTTTCTGTTTCAACAGGGTCAACATTTGTTATTAAGCCAACTGGCCTTGGAGTAAACAAGACGTATAGGGCTGCAGTTTGGACAAATAATACTAGTGGACGAATTTATTATAAATTGAATGGACCTACTGAAATATTGTCTGCTGCACCAACGATTCAGGCAAAAGTTGGGAATTGGTATTTGATTAATCTTAATATTCCGATTGCAGGAACCTTTACTTCTCTTGAAGTAGGAGTAAAGTCAGTAGATGGAACTAAAATTGTTTTTGATGATTTCCGCTTCCAGCCTGCCGATGCAACCATGACTTGTTACGTCCAGGACCCGCTTGATTTTGCTTTCGCACCTGGATCTCCAAGTACTTCAAAATTTGATTATACTTTAGACAACGATAATTTCTTTACTAAGTATGAATATAGCGAAAAGGGGATATTGAAACGAACCTTTAGTGAGTCTCTAAAATACGGAGTGAAGAAGGTTTCTGAGAATGATAATGATTACCGCAGGTTTTATATTAATCAATAAAGAACTCATCGTTATGAAAAACTATTTAATAGCAATAGTACTATTAGCATGCTTTGTACCCACTGCGGCACTTGCGCAAGTGTCATCTCCAAATGATTCGGTTGAATTTACACAGCTAAAACTCGATGTTGCCGGAAAAAAGATTCGGTGGGATGCATCAAGTTTAAGGGATTTAATTTCTGGCGAGTTTATATCTCCTCACAATTGCTATTTCAACACCGAAGGTCTACAAAGGATTCAATGGGTGCAATCGGATGGAAAAATGATTTATTCATTTTTAGTGAAAAGCTCAACACAAAATTCTGATGGTTATTATCATGATAGAATAATAAGTTATGATGTAGAGCTGGATGATCTTGCAGGACGGATAGAAATTTTCAAACGGGATTCTGGAATCATTGTGGTTGTCAACATAAAGAGTGGCGATGGTGTCACAATACAAAATGAATATTCAATAGCCAACTACGAAATTCAGCAGTTATGAGAATTCCGAAATTTATCTTTATTATTTGCCTACTTCTGACTGTAGTAACGAATGGATTTTGTCAAACAATTAATGGTTCTTCTACAGTTACTGTTGGTCAAGTAGTTCGTTATACTTTTGACAATGCTGTAATTTACACCAATCCTTTAATGGTAGCAACGTATGGGTCGTATACACCGGTTCAAAGAACGGGCACGCAGT
>JANODK010000096.1:0-4651 GCA_031412655.1 Chryseolinea sp. | reverse complement strand
CAATTTGTTCCACTTTATAAAAGCCGCCCAGTTTATCCCGAAAATTGATGATGCGCTGTGATAATGTTCCATTTGTAAGAATTACATCGAGTTCTGATTTACATTCTTTAATTGCAGCATTCCCATTGTGAAGATGATCATCAACAATGTGTTTCCATAAAGCTCCTGCAGTCGCTGAAGATGATGGAAAATTAAATGCGTGGAGAAAATCACCATTGTTTAATTGCGCATCTTGTCCTTTTGATGCAGTTTGATCAAGCATTGCAACCAGAGAATCTGTTGCCCATTCTGTTTGTGTCTTGTAATCGATGAAGCGTTCGGCTACCAATGCTTTAATGGTCTCAATAACTAAGGTGACTATGGCAATATCAGCAGCAGGACATTCCTGTATATCCATAACGCGAATCTCAATGGAGCCGCGATCAAAGCGTGCCATGGCGCCTCGGGAATTTACCCAAACGGGATCTAGTATTTCTTCTGGATCAAATGGTGCAATGTCACTTCTTATTTTTTTATAAATACTATTTTCATAATCACTCTCTGAGAACACAGCTTCAGGAATGATCTGACCCGTAATGGAAGGAATACGAATCTGATTGACTTTGTAATAGGTTAATCGAGTGTCCAACACACCTGTACGTCTACCTTCGAGAATCGGGGAGCTGGCGCAAATTGCTGGAAGAATGGGCAGCACTAGCCGAATAGCAGCATGTAATTTCGCAAATTCTTCATCACCCGAAAATGGAAGGTTGAGGTGTGTGCTTTGCAAGTTAGACCATCCGTGACCACGACAATCAAATATCATGTTGTAAACGGCATATACTTCGTTGCTATCGTGTGGCCAGAGTTTTGTTTCTGTTGAAGGATTCATAAATGGATGCGCAGCGGTGGGCATCAACATTGCATTCCACTTTTTTAAAATCGTATTAATGTATTTTACATTTTCAGCAAACTCCTTCATCAATGTTGGCAGATCACTTTCTGTCCTCGTTGATTTCAACTCGACAACATGCAACACCAACTCATTCGACCAACTGACTATTCCTCTCTCAACATCACTACCATATTGACCCAGCTCATGTTTGAGCAATTCGTCTGTGATGGGTTTAATCTTTAAGGTATCTCGGTCTACAATCATGTATTCCAATTCGACACCAAAGGCTTGAAACAAATGGAGGCGTGATGGTTGCGTCATTTATTTATCTGTTTTGATTTTATTCAGAAATACATCCATAATGGTGGTGTATAATTTCTCTTTCAGAATTTTATCTTCAATGCCTGAATCAATGTTGGGATTATCGTTTATTTCAATCACATAAAATTTACCATCCACTTCTTTCATATCAACACCATATAGACTTTTACCAATCAATGCTGTTGCTTTCAATGCCGTTTTTAAAAGTCCGGATGGAGCCTGATCAACGGCAATCGATTCTACTGCACCTTCCTGATTTTGTTTCTCCGAATTCCAGTTTACAATCTGCCAATGTTCAGAGGCCATGAAATATTTACAAACGTAGAGTGGTTGTCCATCAATAATACCTACTCGCCAATCGAAAGGCGTAGGTAGAAACTCTTGAGCAATGAGCAATTCCGATTTCTGAAACATTGTGCTGCACACATGTTTGTATTCAATGGCATTGTGAATTTTAAAAACACCTTTGCTAAAGGCACCATCGGGTTGTTTCAATATAAACGGATACTGTAGTTTCTGCGGAAGAATTTTATAATTTTCTTTGCTGATAGCAAATGATTTTGGCGTAAGAATTTTATTGGCTGTCAGTAATTCGTTGAGGTAAACTTTGTTGGTGCATTTTAAAATCGAATCAGGATCATCAATTACCGCCAAACCTAAGGATTGTGCTTTTTTTGCAAAACGGAAAGTATGATGGTTTACAAATGTTGTTTCGCGAATGAAGAGTGCATCATACTGAATCAATTCATCAAAATCATTTTTAGTAATCAACTCAACATTAAACCCAGCCTGATCTCCGGCCTTCATGAATTTTTGAATGGCCTTTTCATCGGATGGTGGATTGGTATCAGTCGGATCAACTAGAATGGCCAAGTCATATTTCTTTTTATCAGGACGAACATCGCGCTTGCGCTGCAAATATTTTTCGAGTGCCATACGCAAAATAGGCTTGTGTTCTTCTTCTACTTCGTCTAAACTTAAGGGTTTAATACTTTGCAAAACCCATTTGCTTCGCTTCGTGAAGGTAGCGCTCAACGAGGGTGCCTGAATGTATTGAAAAAGCTGCTTCGCAAGTTTATTCAAATGTTCGTGCTGTGTGCTTCCGAAGAAAATATCAAACTCAACCTTATCGTGTGTTTCATTTTTAAAAGCAGATTGTATCAAGTCATCGAAATCCTGCGAATCTTCGCGAAGGATGGAAGGAAAGCGCATATCTTGAATAGTAGATACACCCGGAAGAACTTTGTGTTTACGAGCCTCGGCCAATAATGAAACATAATAACCAATGCTTTGATACTGATACGACTTGCATAGATTCAAAACCTTCAACCCTTTTGTTTGCTGATAAGCTTCACCTGAAATGTATAAGGAGGGAGTGATGACTTCTACATCTTCGAGATTAAATTTCCAGTGATCAGGATTTTCAACAATAATAAGTTTAGGCATCATGGTTAACGTTTTTATTTTGTTGCTGGAATTTGATTCATAACTATGGGATTTATTTTACTGATTCTATTCGTTGCCTTCCTTGGCGCCAGGCATTCTACTTTTAATCCATTTGATTTGTCCATTGTGATTTGATTCATGTTCACAGACGTGAAACCATTTGCAATAATTATTGGTAGGGTTGTTTTGAAAAAAATGCGGATCAATTTTCATTAACCATTGATCATCTCTCTTTTTGAACTCTTCTATTGTCTTAGCGCGTGTATCATTTAAAATATTTACATAGTAATCAAGATTATTTCCTTTAATTGATTTTCTTCCTGCATCGCCCGGTCCCATGGCAGCATCCCAATTAATTTTTCCATCTCCTTTGAAGTCTGTCTTCCATTCAAACGTGCTAATCTGATAATTTCGCTCAGTTGCAGCTATATGCAAAAGCATCGCTCCAACTGTGTTAGACTTTGTATCGTGAAGGTAATCGAGCTCTTCTTGTTTCATATTTTGCACTGACATCAATACGACCATTCTCATCCATGTCATCATAGATAAAAGTGTTCCTACTTGAGGACTAAATCCTGTTCGCTGACCAATGATGTGAATACTTTCCTCTACTGTCGTTGAATTTGAGAGTCCAAGTGTTGGGATAAGACCTAAACCAGCAATGCCTGCTCCAACCGAAGCAGATGCTTTAACAAAATCTCTTCGATTCATTCGGTTGCTTTCAGGTTTCATATTGTTTGATTTTTTTGTTGCCTATTCTTATAGACCTAACTTATCCATTTTGTCTTTTTCATAGTCACCATCTTCAGCCGGATATCGAAGCATCGTTTCATATTTTCCAGACTCTTTGGCCAATGCCCAAACAAGACTTTCTCCTGCGGGAATACTGGAAGGTGTTTTCGAGAATATTTCATCCGAGTAAGCATCGGTAGCATCAATTGTTTTCCAGCCTTTCTCTTTAAACATTTTGATAAGATCGCCAAGGAAAAGAGAGGCTGCAAGATTGTGATGTAATAGTAGGGTGTGATAGATCTGACGCCCTGTTAATTTAAAAGCAAGATCATCGTAATACATTGCTCTATTATATAAGTGTTCCAGATAGAATTTTCTAAAACCTTCAATATCTGCTTTTGGATTTTCCTTTAATCGATTTCTTAGCCGGCTATCAATGTACCAATCAGAGGCGTCAATGGTTACGTGACCGTTTTTGTAATGACGCTCTGTCATAAGCGCTCTGAAAAGTTCTACTTTCTCTTTTGTATCGCCTTCTTTCAGATAAGGAAACCGAAACATGGGAATGTAATTGGCAAACTTATTAATGATCGTATCCGTACTGAGAAGTTCATATTTGAATTTTTCAAACGTTACACTCTTGCTGCTGTAATTAAGATGTGAAAAGGTATGATTTCCTATTTTGTGCCCCTTCTCATCCCAACTCTTCAATAGGAATTGACCTTTCTTATCCATCTTATTAAAACCCGTTACAAAAAACACTGCTTTAACTCCTGCATTGTCCAAATGATCAAGCAACATCTTATTCCATTGTTGGAATGAATATCCAGGCATATTTCCTGTATTACCATCATCGAAAGTAAAACTAATAGTGGGTTGAGCGAATAACGAATAACCAGAAATACTTATAAGAAGTGCAAACAAATAGATTCTCTTCATAAAATTTTTTTCACTGTATTTTGTTTCAATTGCGTTAACTTCATTACCCGGATATTAGTGTTTTAAAAATAACCTCTACATCAAAGTGGATTAACTCTTGTTTTGATTTTTTGTTTTCCTTGGTTCAATCACTAAAAGATTGGCATCATACGTAACAATGCCCAGCATGATGCTATTGATTAATCGTGAGAAGTTTACTGCATAAACTTGTCCTTTGCCTAAAGGATTTGGTTCCATGGGGTCAGATATGTATGCACAATTTTTATCTTCATCATAACCGGTGATCACAACGAAGTGCCCGGCAGGTTCTCCTTTTATACTGTCGTAAATATCAAACTG
>JANODK010000095.1:0-10888 GCA_031412655.1 Chryseolinea sp. | reverse complement strand
TTTATGTCTTGGGAAATGAATGGCAAAAATATTTGGCTTTAGCCAAAATTACATTGGGCTAAAGCCCCTTTGGTTTATTTTTATTTGTTCCCCGACATAAATGTCGGGGCTATTTTTCTAATGCATAATATGGGTTTAAATAAAGAACCCCGAATCAGTCGGGGTTCTTTATTTAAAGTAGTTTCATCCTACTAAGTCTCAAACAACAAGATCAATCAGTCTGTTGTAAAAATCTATTTAAAAACATGCTTGGCATAATTTACCTTCCAAGAATCCAAAAGCCATTGATTTGCTTTTAATCTCTTAATAAAATCATCGTAGTTTTTTTTATTCTCTTTCATTGACCATCCTACTTCTGCCAACGCAATGGCACGTGGGTAAACCATGTACTCTACCTGATCACTAGTCTTCATATATTCAGTCCATACATTGGCCTGAACTCCCAAAACATGCTTAGCCTGCATGGAACTAAATTGATCAGGAACAGGATCATATGAATAAACCGTTTTTACATCAACCAAAACTTTTACTGCTAATGGTTCTTTAGTAGAACTGTCTTGCATATAATCAAAGTACAACCATTTTGATGGCGTCATGATAACATCGTGATTTTGTTGAGTTGCGGCAATACCTCCTCCTTCTCCTCGCCAACTCATTACCGTTGCATTCGGAGCAAGACCACCTTCCAAAATTTCATCCCAACCAATTATGCTTTTCCCTTTCGAGTTAATGTATTTTTCGATTCGCTGCATAAAATAGCTTTGCAACTCATGCTCATCTTTTAGTTTTTCTGATTTGATTCGCTTCTGACAATGTGGACAAACTTTCCAACTGTCTTTAAAGCATTCATCTCCACCGATGTGCACATATTTACTTGGAAAGAGTGGAAGAACTTCATCCAATACGTTCTGCAAAAATTCAAAAGTAGTTTCTTTTCCTGCGCAGAATACTTCATTAAAAATTCCCCAGGTGGTCGCTACTTCATAAGGTCCACCCGTACAACCAAGTTCCGGATATGCTGCCAATGCATGGCCGGGTAATTCGATCTCAGGAACTATCGTAATGTATCGCTGGGCCGCATAGGCTACAACATCTTTTATTTCTTCCTGAGTGTAATAACCTCCATGACGCGCACCATCAAAGTCATGGTGTTCACTTCGAGTTCGTGTGCTGGCATGACCAATTACCGTTTCTTTTCGGAAAGCAGCAATCTCCTGAAGCTTAGGATATTTTTTTATCTCAATACGCCAACCCTGATCCTCTGTAAGATGCCAATGAAAGGTATTCAATTTATAATGTGCCATCAGATCAATGTATCGCTTGACAAATTCTGCTGGAAAGAAATGACGCCCTACGTCCAGATGTAATCCACGCCAAACAAAACGAGGTTGGTCGTTTATTTCAACAAAAGGAAGTTCTATTGACTCTGATGTTGAAGGTAAAAGTTGAAACAACGATTGAACACCGTAAAAAAGTCCGGCGCCCGTATTGGCGTTAATGTGCACACCGGATTTATCAATGGTAAGTTGGTAGCCTTCATCCTTAAGAGTGGCATCCTTAACCACTGAAAAAATAACCTGATCATCTGTAGGAGTTGACGATTCAACAATAGATGAATGAATTCCTTTTGTATTCAAAAACTGTTGAAGAAATGAGGCAACATTCTTTTCATCATTTGTGGAAGCAATAAGCGAAATATCTTTACCCCACTCAATCCGATCGTGGCCTTGAACAACTGTTGCAGGTTTAGGGATAATGTTTACCCCAATTGGCTTTTCCTCTTTGCAACTATAAAAGGAAAGAATACCAAGACAGAGTAAGAGTGCTACTTTCTTCATGATCTAGTGGTGATTGAGGAGTTATTGAAGATTTATATTACCACCCAGTTTTTCAATATAGACATCAACGAAATGCTGAATTTGCTTTCTTCGGTACTGCATGATAAAACGGGGATGAGGTAAAGGTACAATTGTCTTAAATATTTTCAATTCGTCATTGAGACGATTCAGGTATTTATAATTCTCTCCCTCACCCAGACAAAAACAAGCGTTTCGATCGATTCCAAATTCCAGCTGTACTTTCAAACACTGCACGATAAAATTCTTCAAGCCATCTTGCAATTCTTTTACATCGTAATAGTTCAAGTTCTTCCCATCCTTTGTAAAACCTAGTGGACTCACTGCTGATATGTAAAATCGATTGTAGAATTTATCCGGACCACCATAAGCATCAATCATGGTGTATATAAAATCAGCTGACAGTTCCGGTTTCTTCGACATTGTATTTTGTATGCCGCAATATTTCTCCAACTTTAATGGATCTGTAAATGGAATTCCAGTTACACCACCTCCATGTCTTCCAGGATTTATGCCCATGATTAAGAATCGCCTATTCGTATCAGCATAGTATTTTTTATAAAACAGATTGCATAGCATCACAGCTCGCTCATCCTGATAAGGCCTTAGAACGTCAACGTCTTTTGGCAAAATAGAAGTGATGTTCAACTGACTATAGAACGAGAGTATCTGATCGGAGAAATTCATATCGTTTCTTTCACGCAATATCCGGATAATCTAATAACATTTTCATCCCGATGTTCCATTGAGATGATTAACTTTGATAACATAAACATCATTGATAATGAAAGGTACTGTTCTTGTTTGGGTCTGCTTGCTATTTGCTTTTTCTATTTCACTGGAAGCGCAAACATTAAAGGAACTTCGGGATGCCGCTGTTAATAACGCCAAACGCCTGAACACAAAAGAAAACCGGGATAAAGCAGCGAATGCAGTCTTTAAAGAAATGGACAAAGCCCGTGCCTCTTTCGACTCCACTGATTTTGACTATGCCATCTTGTTAAGCGATAACTCAGGTCTATTTGACATCAAGGAAAAAGGTGAAGCCGGAGCTCAGGTTACGTCTATTATAAACGTGGGTTCTTCTGTTTACAAAAATGCTAATCTTACGGATGCTGATCGGGCAAGAGGAAGTTTACAGTTAGGCGAATTGTTTTTTGCCAATCAAAAATTCTCGATGGCTGATAAAAATTACAATCAAGCACAAAAAGCTTTTGAGCAAGCTGGTTTAACGGATGACCTTGGCTATCTCAAAACCATTTCAAATATAGGACTACTCAACGCCACGATGGGAGGTTTTACAAAAGCAGAAGAATACACAGCTAAAGCACTTGAATTAAGGAAATCAAAATATGGAGAAGCTAGCATTGGTCTTGCAGCATCATTAAATAATTATGGTGTACTCAAGTATAATCTTGCCCGCTACAACGAAGCAGAAAAAGACTTTGAATCAACGCTCGTCATTTTTAAAGCAAACAATTTGCAACAAAGTATGTCGTATGCCATCGTGTTAAATAATGAGGCGATGCTCTTTGAAACCATCGGTCGATATGATGAAGCAGAAAAAATATTAAAAGATGCAATTAGCGTTGCTGAGAAATTACAAAGCGCCAAATCAAATAATCATTTAAAATTTCTTAGCAACCTGGCTCTGCTGTATAAACAAGAGGGTAAATATGCCGAAGCCGAAACGATCTATCTGGGCATGGAGAAACGTCTTGGTAAAAATAATCCTGACTATGCTAGCATGTTAAATAATCAGGCAGCCTTGTATAGAGTAATGGGTAAGGAAGACAAAGTAGAAGAGTTGTTGAAGCGTTCGGCTGCTATCTATAAATCAAATTTCAGCGAAGCACATCCTGCATATGCAAAATCAATCAGTGATCTTGGAAACTTCTATCGCTATAAAGCGCGCTATGCTGAGGCTGAGCCTTTGCTGGACAAAGCCTTATCTATTCGTGAAACCACATTGGGTAAAAATCATCCTCTTTATGTGCAATCCCAGGAGGACGTAGCGATTCTTCATTGGAAGAAGAAATCATTTAGTACAGCAGGAAGCCTCTATCGTGAAGTGATGAATAAATCTTTAGACTTCATCACCAGTTATTTTCCACCTATGAGTGAAGCAGAAAAAACAAAATATTGGGATGTGCTCTCTCCCCGCTTTCAGCGCTTCTATAATTTTGCAATCGAAGCGAGTGTTGATAATCAATACATCATTCAGGAGCTATACGATTATCAAATTGCTACAAAGGCGTTGTTGCTAAATTCAACAAACAAGGTGAAACAAAGTATTGCTTCCAGTAAAGATGCTGAACTCATCAAAGACTATAAGGCCTGGCTCGATCAAAAAGAAACACTGGCAAGATTGTACGCCTATACCAAAGAAGAGTTAAAGGAACAAAGCATTAATCTCGACTCGCTCGAACATGCAACAAACAGCATGGAGAAAAAACTATCCGAACGCTCGTCTGATTTTATGGCGGGATATTCCTCAAAAAAAATATCGTACACTCAAATCAAAAACCTGTTAACCGAAACAGAAGCCGTTGTTGAAATCATTCGCATGCAAAAGTATGATCAGGATTTTACAAAAGATTCCAATTACGTTGCATTAGTATTAACAAAAGATGGTGAGATCCCTAAGCTTGTTGTATTAGATAACGGGCTTCAGCTGGAAACTCGCTATTCAAAATTCTATCGCAACGCCATTCAGCAAAAAATTGCAGATGAATATTCCTACGAGGAATATTGGGCACGCATTGAGCCGGAATTAAAAGGGAAGAAAATGATTTACATATCACCCGATGGTGCGTACAATCAGCTCAATTTAAATACACTTAAAAAAACGGGAGGCGATTATGTTATCAACCGATATGATTTGGTCATTCTTGGAAACTCAAAAGATTTAATTTCTCTAAAAACAAAAAAGAACAAAGCGTTAAAAAAGAATGCCCTGTTACTTGGCTTCCCGGATTATGGTCAGGGAAATATTGTGCCACTGCCCGGAACAAAGGTGGAGGTTGATGGCGTTGCCAAGGTTTTAAAAATTTCAGGATATCAGGTAACACAGTTTATGCAGAAGACCGCTACGGAAGCAAATTTAAAATCCGTTAAGGCCCCTGCTCTGATCCATATTGCTACACATGGATATTTCCTGAAGGATGTAGAAAATAAAACTTCTGCTTATGGTGTAAATGTTGAAAACGCCAACGACAACCCATTGCTTCGTTCGGGATTGCTGTTAGCCGGTGCAGCCGCTACTGTAAGCGGAACACGTACACCTAATTTAGAAAGCAATGACAACGGGGTTCTTACCGCATACGAAGCCATGAACTTAAACCTGGAAGGTACAGACTTAATAATACTCAGTGCCTGCGAAACTGGCTTGGGTGATATTAAAGCAGGCGAAGGTGTTTACGGATTGCAACGTGCATTCTTAGTAGCGGGTGCTGATGCCTTGATTATGAGTTTATGGAAAGTAGATGATGCCGCCACACAACAGCTCATGAATAATTTTTATATCAATTGGCTTAAGTTGGGAAACAAGCAAAAAGCGTTTAAACAAGCTCAACTTCAGTTGATGGCAAAGTATAAAGATCCGTATTACTGGGGAGCCTTTGTGATGATGGGGATGTAACAAAAGAAGAAAATTCAAGTTAGAATTTAGGAGCTGGAATTTAGAAGAATGTCCATGCAAAACACAAATGAATCAACTGCTCTATAAAACGTTAAGCCTCCCTCTCCTCCGGAGAGGGTTGGGGTGAGGCGGCCTACTTCTTCAGTGGAATAACAACGTGAAATGTTGTTCCGATATTCACTTCGCTCTCAATACTTATCGTTCCGTTTAAAGCCTCTACCTGAGTCTTTACAAGAAATAAACCAATACCTTTTCCTTCCACATGATCGTGAAAGCGTTGGTACATTGAAAATACTTTATCTTTTAACTTCGATAAATCAATACCAAGCCCATTGTCTTTTACGGTAAGGTTCAATTGATCTTCCTTTACAAACGATGAAACACGAACGACAACAGGACGATCGGGTGATCGGTATTTAATCGCGTTGCTGATGAGGTTATATAAAATACTTTCAATGTAGGCAGGAATGGCGTAGCACTCACTTATTTCAAAACGTTCCTCCAGTACTACATTTGATTCCTGAATCTTGTCTTTCAAGATACTTTTCACTTTTGTAATCCTCTCCTCAAGATTCACCAATTCAAAAGAATGATTTACGCCTTTCTTTACATCCAAGATCGAATTCAGATCATGAATGATTGTGTCTAGGTCAAGCGCTGAATGTTCAAGCTTATCTAAGATCATTTTGTCTCTTGGCATTTCAAAATGACTGCTGTTGATGATGTTGGTGAGTCCAAGAATACGAGCAACAGGCGAACGTAAATTATGCGCTATAATGTATCCGAATTGTTCGAGCTGCGTATTTTGACGAATCAGTTCGGTGTTTGTATTTGTCAACTCGCTTGTTCGTTCATTTACTACTTGCTCGAGATTTTCATTTGACGCAGATAGTAAAATATTTGTTTTCTTTTTTTGATAAAAATTCAGGTATAGAATAATAAGAAGAATAACTAAGGATAGTATAGTAACGATTGATCCTACCGTAATGGATCGTTGTTCCCGAATGCGAGCATCTTTAAGCTCAGCGTTTTTCTTTAAGATTTCGTTCTCGCTCTCAACACGCTCGGTTTGATAGTTGATCTTTAAGTTCTCAATGAACTGAACATTGTCTTCACTGAAGATACTATCCTGATAGAGGTTAAACTGCTTATAAAAATGAAGAGCGTTCTTGTAGTCGTTTTGTGCTTCATAGACTTCATACAAAATTCCATAGGCCTCTTTTGTTTTATCCCGAAACGAATTTCGTTTTGATATCTCCAGGCTTTTTGTAATAAATTCAACTGCCTTTTGGTATTTATGCTGCTGAAGATAAACACGTGCCAATCCATTCAACGAAAACGTCATCCCAAACTGACTTTTCCCTTCCTCGGGAAGCGCCATTGATAATTCGTAGTAAGAAGAAGCTTTGTCATATTCCTTCTCCATATAAAACACCTCAGCCAGATTGTTGTAGATATACGAAAGAGTATATCCACCTAGCGGAAATTTCTGTTCCTGCTTAAAGGCTTCATTAATCCAATATCGGGCGCTATCATATTGCCCCATTTTGGTAAATGAACGCCCCATAAAATTCATAATGCTTGAAACGTTAGGCGCTTTAATTTTTTTTCCGAGTTCGTAGGCTTTGCCCAAGTTCCTTTTTGCTTCCGAAAAGTTTTCAATGCTGGAATAAATATTGCCTAGCGAGGAGTAAGCGTCCAGAATTTCGATTGTATCTTTTTGCTTTTCTGCATATCTCAAATTCTCCATCGTGTATTCAATGGCCATAGTAAAATTTCCAAGCCTTCTATGAACGCGTCTTAAAATTCCATACGCCCGCTGAAGCTCCTTTTCATCCTGATGCTGATGCGCCAGATCAAGAGCGTCCTGGCCGTACTCTAATGACTTTTTTAAATCAATGTTGTAATAGCGGGTGGCCAGTTGAATTAAAATAGAGAGCCGAGCGGTATCTCTTTTTGTTTTGGCTAAAATCTGCTGCAGACTATCAATCGCTTTGATCTCACTCTGTTGTGCATGAACAACAACACAGAGAAATACAAATGCAATAATTCCTGCTACCCTCTTCACAGACGTATCAATTATTGTTTAAAAGAAGCTTCAGCTTTTGAAGTTGTTGCTGATTTGCCTCCGATGCCATATTATCAATAATTCCCTGCTTTTCGCGTTTGGTCAATCGCCAACTTAACGAAGCGCGGGCACTGTTCTGCCGAATGCTATCCATCTTTTGCAAGATGGGAACATAACTTTCTGCCTGATATTGAATATCAATCCGATCTATACTACCCTTAAACCATGACTTCGCGTGACCAATAAGTAAGTCACTGGTAATATCCTGAAAGTTTTCGAAATTATTATATACACTGCTGATGGGTTGTGTGATGTTATCCATTATGGTTAGCTCAGTTTTTGGAGCAATCACAGCAAGCTTGGGCGAATCGCGTATGGACAGAAAAACAATCCCATCTGTATTTTCCGCAATCCATTCTTTAAAGGCATAGACAAATCGCACTGCATCCGAAAGACCAAAATTATCTGATATACCAGCATCCATAATCTGAATTGGAGGATCGGTAGGCAATGTTGTATTTGGTGTTATATAGGGAAAAGTAGCACTCATACGCAACGCTGAAAGAAAACGCAAATTTCCACCTTGATGTTCACTGAATAAACGCTGAAAGTCCACACCACTAAACTTGGTCATGGCATACGATGGAGACTCTGTCACTTCATAATTCATAAAAGAAACGGGGCGTGAGGCGATGTATAGTTTCCTTCCATCATTCACTACAGTAGGAGTAAGAATTACCATGGGTATCATACCGCTAAGTTCTGCACTATCATAAGCGCGAATTGGCTTATCCAACAATCCTTCCGTGATTTTATTTAATTGCTCCTCAAATGTGTAGCTGCGATCACGATAGTAATACAGTTTATTATATTCATACTTAGTGAAGCCAACGAAAATATCGTTGGCCAGCAAACTAAAAATCAAAGGATTTAAATTGTCCGTTGAAATCATATCACGATGCAGTGATGCGTATGGATTGACTTTTTGTTTTAGTTTTTTTCTCAGCACTAATTCGCGAAAATAACTTGCGCCAATCAATCCACCGGATGCGCCTGTGATCAGTGTGCTACTTTCAAAGAGCTTTCCCTTTGTAAGACTGTCTGCTGTTTGCAAAGCCGTGAGTGTCCAAAGAGATGCACGCTTACCACCACCACTTGCACACAAGAAAACCATCTTCGGTTTTTTATCGGCTGGGAATTTCTTTTTCCAATTTTCCAACATTACCAATGTCGCACGTTTGTCAAATTGAATTGTAGCGGTATCATTTAACAATTGAAAATTTTTGACAGAGTAATCCGCTGGTGGCTGGAGATAATCCAAACCGAAAGCTTCATAGGGTTTGGAAAAATAATCCTTACCCACCCAATAATTGATTAGCATAAAAACCAGAAGAGCAATGGTGGCTGACCATCCGCCAAACCAATAGCTGAATGCGCCTGACATCATTACAAAAACGGTAAGAAATATGACACAACTGGAGGCAGCAGGGAGCTGAAACGATGGGTAATCTTTAAAAACACCTAATACTAGCACAACCGCAAAAATAAAAAGTTCGATAATCACCAGGTTGAAATGATTTTGATCAAATACTTTTATGATCATCTCCTTATCATAAAAACTATTGTCCTCAATTTTCTTGATCTTAAAATCATAGTCAACATAATTATCGACATGCACTTGCTTTTTACGTGCGATGTCGAGTTTTTTCAAAGCACTGGCGCGCGTTACTTTTACATTCTGCTTTATCTTTTCGTCAATGCGGCAGATAACGTATTTAAAAATATCCTTATTAGTAAACCAGAAGTAAACAAAAAAAAGTAATGTCATAAAAAGGAACCCACAAAACAGTCCAAACAAATTCCACCGCAAAGCCGAACCCGTACTGTATTGATTGTTTACTTGAAACGCGATGATCTGATACACGTACGTTATAAGGTAAACGATGGGTATAATACTATTGTTGATAATGAACTTAGTAAACGGTTTAGATAGTGCCCCGATAAAAGAGAAGCGATGCCCGTCAGAAATGTAGCACGTAATATGAAATGCAGTTATAAACCCGGCCGTTACGATCCCCATGATAAAAAAGCTGGAGAAGTTTACCTCGTTCATATATTCCGGATCGAGAAAGAGATATGGAATGCCGAGGTATTTTCCAAAATTTCCGGTAACCATCGCAAACAAAATGATCCAGCAGAGCATCAACACATGGTTGCGTCTAATGTTGTTGAGCAACAATTGAACAGGGAAAGAATAGAATATGTTGGGTGCTAAAAAGTAAAGTTTACGCATACGTAGAATTACATCAATATACTAAATTATCATTAATCATTTACGTGGGTTAAGGCTGGATTTATCAGCTTAACTCAAAAAAAAATTGTAAATCGTAAATTGTAAATTGTATATCACTTGACAAAACCGTTTAACATCTATCGTTCTTCTGCGGGTTCCGGAAAAACACGTACACTCGCGAAAGAATACCTTAAGTTGGCGTTGCGCTATACTGAATATTATCGCTTCATCCTTGCAATGACATTCACCAACAAGAGCACGCAGGAAATGAAAGATCGCATTATCTTCTACCTCAATGATTTTGCGGAAGGCAAAAGCGAAGATTTATCGAAAGAAATCCTGGAAGAATATAAGACTGAAGGGTTTGACTTTCCACCAGCATTACTCAAAAAGAGAAGCAAGGAAGTACTTTCACTAATCCTTCATCATTACTCGCAATTTTCGGTCAGCACCATTGATGCTTTTTTTCAACGCATCATCCGGTCGTTTACGCGCGAAACGGGCCTGCTCGGAAACTTCCGACTCGAAATCGACAATGAGCTTGTGATGGAAGATGTAATTGATCTGCTCATGGAAGAGCTAACGGACAATGAAGAACTTCGTGGTTGGGTAATGGACTTTTCGTTAGAGAGATTAGAAGAAGGAAGGGATTGGGACATTCGTTCTGCCTTACTTGAATTTTCGAAGGAAATATTTAAGGAAGAATTTAAGGCCATTGAAGACGAAGTATTAGAAGTAACCAGTGATCGCGTATTTTTTAAAGAGTTTAAACAAAAACTCCAACGCGAAGTAAATTCAATGAAGAAGCGAGTTGAAGTTGATTCCAAAAAATTGCTCGATGAATTTCACACGCATAACTTAACCGTTTCCGATTTCTTATATGGTGAATCTGGAAGTATTTACAAATACGTTACAAATTTAGCTGAAGGTGAAATATCCACTCCGAATTCAAGAGTACAAGCTGGATTGGATAATGTTGAAAAATGGGCTAGCCCGAAAGCAGATAAACAATTAATAAAGTCGTTAGCAGA
>JANODK010000094.1:0-5498 GCA_031412655.1 Chryseolinea sp. | reverse complement strand
TTTATGTCTTGGGAAATGAATGGCAAAAATATTTGGCTTTAGCCAAAATTACATTGGGCTAAAGCCCCTTTGGTTTATTTTTATTTGTTCCCCGACATAAATGTCGGGGCTATTTTTCTAATGCATAATATGGGTTTAAATTAGGCTCCAACGGCAAATTAATGAAGCCCCTCCCCTGGTGAATGATCGGCTTCGGGGCCTGGAGTATGGAGAAGTAGGGAGCGGTAGTGGGCGAGTAGAAGAGCAGTATGAGATATGTAGGTGAGCAGCGTCATATCTTCAAAAGAGGCTAAAGTTGGTTTTTAGGGCAGAGTAACAGGGAGTACCAGACGTAACAGAGCACTAACAGGAGATTTACGGGCTCCCAGGAAACTAGTGATCAGCAACTGGTAACTACTTTTACTCCTTTGAGTCGAAACGGCTTACTTTTACCACCCCTTCGACACTTCTCAACTTGTCTATTAATTGTTCTAAATGCCGAGTGTCGTTTACGTATACCATGATTTCGCCCTCAAAAATGCCGGAATCGGTATGGATGGACATGGAACTCATGTTTACCTTCAACTCGTCCGAGATAATTTTGGTGACGTCATTTATAAGTCCGACACGGTCTGTTCCACGGATTTTTAATCCGGTAAGAAAAGCAACTTCGTGTTGAGAAGTCCATTTGGCCTTAACTACTCTATTTCCATGATGGGACAATAATTCGGGAGCGTTGGTGCAGTTTGTTCTATGAATCTTAATACCCTCACTTACAGTCACAAACCCGAATACATCATCACCAGGGATAGGTGTGCAGCACTTTGCTAACTTATAATCCACCACATCCATGTCCTCACCTATCAACAAGATGTCATCGTAACGGCCTTTTACTTTTGTGATTTCCTGTTCAACGGTTTTCGCATCGGCCACAGCCATGTTCGGCCTGTATCGCAATGCTGATGATGGTTTATTTTCAACGAACTTCTTGATATCGGCTGATGTGATGAAGCCCCTACCCACTCGATAATAGAGTTCGAAGTTACCGGGAACTTTAAAGTGCTCGCGCATCTGCTCCAGGAACTGCTGGTTGGGATCTTCTTTCAACTGGCGAAGCTTTCGGAGTAATATTTCCTTTCCATCGTCAGCTGATTTTCTCTTGTCCTCTTTTAATTCATCCTTGATTCTGGCCTTTGCTTTCGAAGTGATTACAAACCTAAGCCAATCTTCATGGGGCTTTTGTTTGGCTGATGTAAGGATTTCAATCTGGTCGCCATTTTTTAGTACATAATTAATCGGTACCAACTTGTTGTTGACTTTAGCACCAATGCATTTCGAGCCAACCTGAGTGTGGATTTCAAAAGCAAAATCCAATGCTGTTGCACCGTTCGGAAGCGTTTTTAATTCTCCTTTTGGTGTGAAGGCAAAAACCTCTTCAGTAAAAAGATTGCCGCGAAAATCATCCACAAAATCAAGCGCAGAGTGATTGTTTTGTTCCAACAAATCTCGGACACGCGCCAGCCATTTTTCCAAGTTCGACTCCGCTGTGGTATTAGTGTCTTTATACTTCCAATGAGCAGCGTAACCCTTCTCTGCGATTTCATCCATACGCTTGCTACGAATCTGAACTTCAACCCACTGACCATTCTTGGCCATTACGGTGGTATGAAGTGATTCGTATCCATTCGACTTTGGTGTGCTGATCCAATCGCGAAGACGATCAGGATTTGGAGTGTAGTAGTCGGTTACAATAGAGTACACCTGCCAGCAAAGTGCCTTCTCATGATCCAATGATGTATCGATGATGATGCGGATGGCAAACAAATCGTATACCTCTTCAAAAGGAATATTCTGTTTGTGCATTTTATTCCAGATGGAATAAATAGACTTCGGCCGGCCCTTGATTTCGTACTCAATTTTAAGTTTATCAAGTTCATCTCCAATGGGCACCATAAACTGTTTGATAAACTTGGCTCGTGCAGTTCTGGTAGCATCAATGTTTCGGGCAATAGAATTATAAACATCCTTATCAGTAAAGCGCAGATAAAGATCTTCCAATTCTGTTTTGATTGCATTCAATCCCAATCGATGTGCGAGTGGTGCGTAGAGATAAATTGTTTCGTTGGCTACCTTAAGCTGCTTGTTGCGCGGCATGCTGTCAAGCGTGCGCATGTTATGTAATCGATCAGCCAGCTTAATCAGAATTACGCGTACATCTTCCGAAAGCGTGAAGAGCATCTTTCTAAAATTCTCTGCTTGCTGCGATGTTCCATATTCAAAAACACCACGGATCTTCGTAAGCCCGTCAATAATTTTTGTGATCTTCTTACCAAACGTGCGTTCAATATCAGCTAACTCAATGTCAGTATCCTCTACTACATCATGCATTAAAGCAGCAATGATGGATGTAGTACCTAATCCAATTTCTTCAACGCAAATTTCGGCTACGGTGAGCGGATGAAAAATAAAGGGCTCCCCTGATTTTCTGCGCATGTCTTTATGCGCCTCCAGTGAAATTGTAAATGCTCTTTTGATGAGTTTGGCATCACCATCGTTCAGGATGGGTTTGGCCTTACGTAGCAGTCTTCTATATCGATTAATTATCTCCTTCTTCTCCAGTTCAGCGTCTATTACCATTATCGATTACTTATTTTCCTTGTTTATCTTCTTCATTTCTCAACTTCTCTGCTGATTATCAGCGTATAACATGAGTTTTTTTGTAATACCTCTCCAAACTATTCTTTATTTGTGAATATTCAATAAATTTGCGCCTCCTTTTGCGGATGTGGCGTAATTGGTAGCCGTGCCAGACTTAGGATCTGGTGCCGAAAGGCGTGGGGGTTCGAGTCCCTTCATCCGCACCACCGAACCCTCGATGCTCGTCATTAAAACGGGTATTGAGGGTTTTAATTTATCTGGTAGAACAACAAACGTTTTAAGCTTTGGAAATAACACTTGACAAAAAGAACAATACTGAAGGTACAATTAAAATTAATTTAACCGAAGGTGATTATCAACCTCATGTTGAAGAAAAACTAAAAGATTACGCACGCAAAGCCAGCATCAAAGGTTTTCGTCAGGGTAAAGTTCCAAGTGGTGTAATCAAAAAAATGTATGGCAAGTCTATCCTTGTCGAAGAGATCAATAATCTGCTTTCACAAAAAGTATCAGACTACATTAAAGAAAACAACCTGAAGATTTTGGGTGACCCCATTCCTAACCAGGCAATTGCTCAAAACATTGATTGGGATACACAAAAAGATTTTTCTTTTGAATATTTGATCGGAATGGTTGATGAATTCACCTACGATCTTTCCTCGAAAGTGAAAGTAAAGTCCTACCCAATTGAAGTCGACACGAAAACAATTGATGAGACGGTTGCTGATTTAAAGAAACGTTTCGGAAAAGTTACGTATCCGGAAACCAGCGAAGGTGAAGATAATCTCTTTGGTGAACTTCGTGCAAAAGAGGGTGACCTGCCTACCGGTCAGGCAGGCTTCAAACGCGAACATGCTTTTGTTGAGGTTGAAAAAATTGAAAAGAATGAACAGAAGAAATTTATTGGCTTAAAGAAAGATGACGAAGTAGAATTCGACATCACAAAAATATTCGCTGACAAAAACCTTACTGAGCAACTTTTGGGTATGACATCAGAGGAAGCTCAAGGTATTAAAGGTCAGTACATTCTGAAGATCAATACCATTAGTCGTCCGGAACCGGCAGAAGTGAATCAAGAGTTATTCGATCGCGTGTTTGGAAAAGATGCTGTAACAACAGAAGCAGAATTTATAGCGAAGATTAAAGAAACGATTGGCGAAAACTACAAACGCGAGTCGGACCATTTCTTTGAACATCATATCGAAGATTATTTTGTTGAGAATACAAAAATCAACCTGCCAGAAGGCTTCTTGAAAACCTGGTTGAAATCAACAGGCAAAGGAGAAATTACGGATGCAGTTCTTGATAAAGAATTTGATCTTTATAAAAGGGGATTGAAGTGGGATTTAGTGAAGAACAAAATTGCTGAAGACAATAAAATTGCTGTAGATGCAGATGAGGTAAGAGCAAAAGCTAAGGAACAAATCGTTGCACAGTTTGGTGGTCAGGCATTTGCCGATCAAATAGCTGAGAGACTTGACGGGATTGCTGACAATTACCTGCAAAACGAAAACGGTCAGAACTTTATGCGCCTTTACAATCAATTGCGCACTGAGAAAATTTTGAAATACATCCGCGAGAAAATTAGCGTAGATGAAAAGAAAGTGACTGTGGATGAGTTTAAGAAAATCGTGGAAGAGCATAGACATTAAAGAAGGTTCACAGACCACTGTCGACAGTCAACTGTTGTCCGTGGATATCCTTACAATAAGTTTTAAATTAATTCGTCAATGGTTTTAGTTCCGAAAGTTACCGGAGCTAAAACCATTTTCGTTTTTAGTTGGTTTAAACCGTAAGGATTGGAATTATGAAGCGGGATCGCTAGAATTACCTTAATTTCAATCAAACTGTACACGTAATCACTTTAATAAAATATGAACAACAACAACGAATTCAGAAAGTATGCCGTGCATCATTTGGGTATGAGCGGCAATACCATCGACAGTTATGCTCAACGCATTGATAACATGACCCAATATGTTATTGAAGAACGGCCGGGGAATTTCCGCGCCATCGATGTGTTTACCCGCCTTATTTCAGATCGTATTATTTTCCTTGGAATGGGCATCGATGATCAGATCGCCAATTTAATTACCGCTCAGTTATTATTCCTTGAATCTTCCGATCCAAAGAAAGATATCATCATGTACATCAACAGTCCAGGAGGTTCCGTATATGCTGGCTTAGGTATTTACGATACCATGAACTACGTAAATCCTGACGTAGCTACTATTTGCACTGGTTTAGCAGCATCTATGGGCGCGGTGCTTCTGACAGCGGGTGCTGCAAAGAAACGCTCAAGCTTACCCCATTCACGTGTAATGATCCATCAACCTATGAGTGGTATGCAAGGTCAGGCTTCCGATATGGAGATATCTTTGCGTCAGACTTTGGAGGTGAAAAAAGACCTTTATAACATCCTTTCCAACCATAGCGGCCAACCTTACGAGAAAATTGAGAAAGATTCCGATCGCGATTATTGGATGCGTGCCTCTGAGGCCAAGGACTATGGTTTAATTGACGAGGTTTTAGATCGTAAGAAGTTGAAGTAATGTGCAGATTTTCAATGCGTCAATGTGCTAATTAAATGATACCTTTGTCCTTCATGTGGAGTGTCAAAATCGGCACATTGACCTATTGATAATTGACCAATTAATTTATGGCTGAAGTTACCTGTTCTTTCTGCGGCAGAAGTAAAAAAGATGTAGATCTGATGATCTCAGGCATACATGCTCACATTTGCGATAAGTGTGTTACTCAGGCTAACCAAATTTTAGGCGAAGAAAAAAAGAGCAAAACAGAGGCAGGCATTTCGCCCAACTTCAAGTTGATCAAACCAAGAGAAATCAAGAAGTTTTTGG
>JANODK010000093.1:0-14558 GCA_031412655.1 Chryseolinea sp. | reverse complement strand
TTGCTGGGGAATCACCTCGAGCGAGGGCCCCGGCCCCGACACGATCAGGATAAACGGCATCGATCGGCAGTTTTTCGATTACGTGGGGCGCGGCGTGCCGTACGGGCCCGACGACGGCACCGTTGCACCGTGGGCGTTAGTGGCGTCGCTGCCGTTCGCACCCGAAATCGTGCTGCCCGCGCTCCACCATTGTATTCATCAGGCCAAGATGACCCAGTTCAACTCGTATGGTTTCAAGGCGTCTTTTAATCCGACCCATCCAGGGAAGACTGGCAATCCGTATGGTTGGTGGGTATCACCTTGGCATTACGGGATAAATCAAGGTCCGATTATTTTGATGATAGAGAACTACCGTTCAGGTTTTCTTTGGAGTTTGATGAGGCGATGCCCCTATCTCGTTAACGGGCTTGGCCGAGCAGGTTTTTCGGGCGGCTGGTTGTCTAATGAATGATGTAACGTGCATCGTACTTTTTTTAGTTACTAAAATTTGGGAACCCCCGATATGTAAAGATCATAGCCGATTTTATCCCGGTACAATCTGTGGAATTTCATATACACAATGAGAAGTTACGGCTCGAAGTAAAACGTAATCTAATCAAACTAAGGATCGAATATATGATTCAGTTAGTCCCTTTCGATGATTTCTTTAATTCGAAAACACCTCGTTCAAGGCATGAAAATAGCGCGATATGCATGATTGACGTTCAAAGGAGCGTCTATAAAAAACAAAACATTTAAAAAATGAGCCACGAAAAATTTAAAAACTGCATTGATGCCTGCAATGATTGTGCGGGTGAATGCGAACACTGTGCAACTTCATGCTTGCACGAGAATGATGCACAGATGTATGCAAAATGTATTGAGCTTGATCGTTACTGCGCTGACATGTGCAGAACAGCAGCAGCTTTTATGGCGCGTTCAGACGAACATACAATTGCTTTTGTAAACAAGTTTTGCAACCTGTGCGCAGAAATCTGTGATGCATGTGCCGAAGAATGTGAAAAGCATTCACATTCTGAACATTGCAAAAAATGCGCAGAAGCCTGTCGTAGTTGTGCGGAAGAGTGCCGGAAGATGGAACTACAACACGCGTAAGACATTTACTTTAAATTACTATTCTCAAAATTTTAAAAAATGAAAAAACTAATTTTTGTAATTGCAGCAATTGCTTTGTCGTTTGCTTCATTCGCACAAACAGACACCACCATGAAAAAAATGGATCATGATAAAATGATTAACCACGATCAAATGGATATGTCAAAGGTAGATGGATGTATGATGATGAACGGCAAAATGATGATGATAAAAGATGGTAAAATGTCGGCCATGACAAAACCCATGACTATGAGTAATGGAACTAAATGCATGCTAGATGGAAAATGTGTAAAAAAAGACGGTACTAAAATGACCATGAAAGAAGGCGATCACATGGACATGGAAGGAAACGTACACCCCAAAAAGTGATGATTAAATTTTGAATTACAAAATTGTCTCCCGCAAAGCCTTCGCAAGAAGGCTTTGCTTAGTTATAATTAACACAGTCATATAAAAAAAACTTATGAAAAAAATCAATTTTATTTTAGTTCTATTTGTCTTCACTATTCCAGCCTTTTTTTCCTGTTCTGACGAAAATAATGGATTGGATACTCAACCTCACAATGACAACCAGATGATGTCGCTTATGCACGCCATGTCTGCTGAAATGGATGACATGACCATGACCGGGGATGCCGATGACGATTTTGCCACCATGATGAGGATGCATCACCAGGGTGCTATTAATATGGGTAACCTTTTAATTGAAAAGGGTGATGTAGCGGATCTGAAAACGATGGCTCAAACAATGATCGGTATGCAACAAGCAGAAATTGCAGAGTTAGAAATGTTTTTAGAGACCCATACAGCTGAAGGTTCAGCCATGGGCATGGCTTGGGGAATGGAAGCGGAAGCTGCTATGGCCATAATGACGAAGGATGCGGACTTACAAATTGTTACCGGAGATACGGATAATGATTTTGCTGCATTGATGATCCAACACCATCGTAGTGCAACAGCCATGGCTCAGTCTCTCTTACATCATGGACATCATGACGAATTAAAGGAAATGGCCAATAAGATGATTGAAGACCAAAGCATGGAAATTGAAAAACTACAAGATTGGTTACTTACAAATAAACCATACTAACATAAGCACTGTACAACGCCTTGGGCTTGTAAATTTTAAAATATAAACTCAAAACAATGAAAACTAAAATTATCCTTATAGCAGCATTATTGGTTAGTGCTTGCTTTCTGCAGTCATGCAAAAATAAAAATGACAGTACAGAAAAAAACGAAATGGATCATGCGATGTCTGACAGTAGTAATAGTAATTCTATGAATACTAATGATATGGCGATGGACAAAGGAATGGTGAAATCGATGGACAACATGAAAAATAGGAAAATGTCTGGTGATGTTGATGCGGATTTTGCTAACATGATGATCCTGCATCATCAGTCGGCCATTGATATGAGCGAAGCAGAAGTTGCCAATGGTAAAGATGCGGAGGCAAAAGCAATGGCTCAAAAAATGATTACCATGCAAAAAGCTGAGATTGCATCACTACAAAAATTTACAAGCAGCAATGAAACTACTGACGCCAAAATGGACCACAATGATTCGGACGAATTATCAAAAGCCATGAAAAGCATGATGGATAAAATGAACGCTATGCAAATGACAGGCGATGCCGATAAGGATTTTGTGATGATGATGATCCCCCATCACGAAGGCGCTTTAACCATGGCAGAGCATCAGGCCAAGCATGGCAAAAACGCAGAGTTGAAAAAAATGGCGCAAGAGATGATTACCGATCAGGAAAAAGAAATTGCCGAACTTAAAGCGTGGCAGTCCTCAAGTAAGTAATTAAGCGAAAGCGTCTGATTATGTTTTCCGGTTTTCCTGAATTGCATCCCGCCATTGTCCATTTCCCCATTGCGTTGCTTTTATTGGCGGGCGCATTGGGTGCAGTCTCACTTTTTTACAAACGCGAGTTCTATAAAGATTTAACGCTTAAATGTTTAATCGCTGGCGTTGTATTTACACCTTTTGCGGTTTTAACCGGAATGGTAGCGGAGCAAAACCTTCAGCACAATGAAGCAATACATGAAATCTTGATAATCCATAAGTACAATGGATTTGTCATACTCTTCCTTTTCCAAATTTTACTTGTCTGGTTTTGGCTTCGCAGGAAACTCTTTGGCAACATTGAATACAACGCGTGGGTGGTTGGGCTTCTTGTAGGAAATCTTTTAATATTCTATCAAGGCTATTTAGGTGGTGAAATGGTTTATACGCATGGAGCAGGTGTAAAAGCAATGGAAATGGGGAGTGAGAATCAATCGGGTCATGATCATTCCGGGAAAAAAATGGAAATGAATGACTCCTCAAAAACAAACCATGAACACGATGGGAAATCGAGTCATTCCGAAGAAGCAATGAATGACGGATCAATGAAGGGAGTGGAGGACATGAAGGGTAGTGAAGCTGAAGAACATTTCCATAAGAAAGGCATGGATGATAAGGAAGATGCGCACACTATGAAAAACATGAAAGGCATGAACATGGAAAATAGCAAGAGCGAGAAGCACACGATGCCTGGAATGGATACCATGAAAGACACAAAAGAAATGTCGGGAATGCACGATAAGAAAGATACCGCTGATATGAAGATGCCTGCTCATCCTTCAGGCGGGAGCGATATGAAAAACATGAAGATGTCGGAACAAAATGCGATGGACACCCTCCGCTTCCCCGACAATAACCCTGCCCTGAAAAAAACAAAAAAGCCGGGCAAGCAATAAATATTTTATAATGAAACGCTTTCTTTTCTTTTTGTGGCTGGTTCATTTTTGCAGTCTGGCGCAAAGCAATCATTCCATGAATACCGATGAGGTGAAAGAATCTTGGGCAAGAAAACCAACGGCCTACAACAAATTTTTACCACCAAAAGAACTAAGCTCGGAAAAACGCCACACAGGAAAAACTGTGGAATACGATTTATATGTGAGGGATAGTATGGTAAACTTTACTGGCAAACACCGCCATGCAATAGCCATCAACGGACAAATTCCTGCGCCCATTCTTGAATTTACGGAAGGCGATACTGCTATCATCCGTGTACACAACCAAATGAAGATGGAGACTTCCATTCACTGGCACGGAATATTGCTGCCTAATAAAGAGGATGGTGTTCCTTATTTAACCACCTCACCCGTTGAAGCTGGAGAAACGTACACGTTCACTTTTCCGCTTATTCAGAGCGGCACGTATTGGTACCATTCACACACCATGCTACAGGAGCAAAGCGGACTGTACGGATCTATTGTAATACACCCTGCCACACCGGAGCCACATCTAAAAGAATATGTATTGATGTTATCGGACTGGACGGATGAGAATCCCCATCAGGTATTGCGTTACTTAAAACGCGCAGGTGAATGGTACGCCATAAAAAAGGGAGCCCTGCAAAGTTATGGCGAAGCTATTGCTGCCGGCTATTTTAAAGATAAAGTAAAACAGGAATGGCAGCGCATGCCGGCCATGGATGTGTCGGATGTCTACTACAATAAATTCCTGATGAACGGCCAGGAAAAGGATTATTTTAAAGATGCGAAGCCAGGAGAAGTGATACGGCTGCGAATTATCAATGGTGGGGCGTCCACTTATTTTACATTACAATATGCCAATAGTTACATGCGGATCATTGCTGCCGATGGGATTAATGTCACACCAATCTCCGTAAACAAATTAGAAATTGCTGTCGCAGAAACCTACGATGTATTGATTACCGTTCCCCAAAACGGTGCTTCTGAATTAAGGGCTACCTCGTGGGATGTAATGGGATATTCGTCTGCCTATTTCGGCAACGGTGACGTGATGAATGCACCCGATATTCCAAGACTCAATTACTTTAAAATGATGCGCGAAATGGGTAGCATGAACATGAGTGACATGAATATGGATGGAATGAACATGGGAAATAAGGAAAGAGCAAATATGAACATGAAGGATCATTCAGACATGGATATGAAAGACATGAAAATGCCGAACGATACTATCCTTGAAAATAATGAAGGAGCGATGGGTAACATGCACGGCATGAACATGGACAATATGCAGGGTATGGATATGGCAGTGCCAAGTGATTTTAACTATGATATGCTGCGAGCACTCAACCCTACCACCTTAAATACTTCCCTTGAGCCAAGAGAAATTAAATTAAGTCTTACGGGAAATATGCTCCGCTACGTATGGTCTTTTGATTTTAAAACTTTATCAGCTGCTGATAAAATCCTGATCCGAAAAGGAGAGAGGGTACGTTTTGTTTTAACAAATAATACCATGATGCGTCACCCCTTACACTTACACGGACACTTCTTCCGTTTTGTAAATGCACAGGGTGAATATTCACCGATGAAGCATACATTCGACATCAAACAAATGGAAACCGTCACCATTGAGTTTGAAGCAAACGAAGACCAAGACTGGTTTTTTCATTGTCATATCTTATATCACATGATGGCTGGTATGGCGCGTGTGGTTAGCTATGAGGGCAGTGAACAAAATGAATTTGCAAAAACAGGCTATAAAAAAGTAAAAAAAGAAGACAATATACTTTACCCCTGGTTCGATTTATCGGCACACTCACAGGGCGCATGGTTAGACGGAAATATTTCAAATAATAAAATCGCATTGGAGTTTGAGGGAAGGGTAAATTGGAACGGGGACTTTGAAACAGAAACACACCTTCTAAGATACCTTGATAAAAAGCAGTTCCTGGCCTTTTATATTGGCTATGATTACCGTAAAAATAAAACACTACCGTTATTTGAGGAGTCGAACAGCAAAGATAATAGGCATGTATTTGATGCAGGTTTTTATTATCTGCTTCCACTGCTCATTCGGTCAGAGTGGAGAATTGACCATACAGGCAGGCTTCGCCTTCAGTTGGAAAGAAATGATTTGCCGTTGAGTAATAATTTCTTTTTTGACGGACGGGTAAACACCGATAAAGAATTCACTGTAGGCTTTCGGTATATGGTAAGCAAATATTTTTCGATCAGCACTAATTACGACAGTGATTATAAATGGGGTGTGGGTTTAACAGCACATTATTAAACAAGAACATATTAACCAAATTAAAACACAGAGCTATGGAACAACAACAATAAACCTGTACTATGCACTCTGAAGTGGTGAAAGACGGACCAGGCAAATGCCCAAAATGCGGGATGCTTTTAGTGCCAGCGAACAATTTGAAAGCAACTACTATGGAAATGAAACATTCACAATCACCGCATTCCGATGAAATGGATCGGATGCATTATAAAAAGTTTCTATTAATGATCGTTTTATCATTCGTAGCCATGTATATTCTTATGTATTCTATGGTGGATGTTTTTGCGAATGTAATCCCTAATGTAAACCAGATTTACATGGCAGGACTGATGACAATGCCCATGGTAATTATTGAGCTTATCGTAATGGGCAGCATGTATAGAAATAAAAAGTTAAACACAACAATTTTTGTAGTCAGTATCATTGCCTTACTCGGATTCTTTTTTGGCATCAGATATCAAGCTGGTGTTTCGGATAAACAATTTTTAAAATCCATGATCCCCCATCATGCGGCTGCGTTGTTGATGAGCGAAAAAGTTACTTTACACGACCCTGAAATTAAAGAGCTTCAAAGAAACATTATTTTAAGTCAGCGAGCGGAAATAGAGCAGATGAAAGCGAAGCTAAAAGAATTAAATTAGGTAAGTAGAAGTATAAATTACTTGCAAGAATTTATCCTGGTCCGGGATGGCATTGCTTATTTTAATGTCGGTGCGCTCATTTTAAATCAAAACTAAAAAATATGGAGACAGTAAAACAAATTCTGCAATACACCTGTCCCATGCATCCCGAAGTGGTGATGGATGAGCCGGGCAAATGCCCGAAGTGTGGAATGAACTTAGTGCTCTTAAAAAATCATGAGCAGCAGATGGAGAATCATGCCGATCATGAAAAGCATCAAGCTTCGATCTCTACAACGAAAACACGCAGTGAAGAAGGCGTTTACTATTGCCCCATGCTCTGCGAAGGAGAAAAGAAATATTCAAAGCCTGGAGATTGTCCGGTTTGCGGTATGCATTTAGTGAAAGAACAATCACTGAAAATTAAAGCTAGCCAAACCGAATACACGTGTCCGATGCATCCTGAAATTGTCCGCAATGAACCCGGCAGTTGCCCGATATGTGGCATGCATCTGGAACCGAGAACCGTTCAAAAGAATAATGACGAAGAGGAAGTTGCTTATAAATCCATGCTTAAAAAGTTTTGGATAGCAACTGCTTTAACAATACCTGTCTTCATTATTACGATGGGTGAAATGACTGGTTTGCATCTTTCGCAATTCGCAAGTATGACTACCTGGGGTTGGATTCAATTTGCTTTGTCAACACCCGTGATTTTCTATTGTAGTGCTGATTTTTTTAAACGAGGTTATCAATCTGTTGTTCGTTGGTCACCTAATATGTGGACGCTTATTTCACTGGGTGCAGGGGCAGCTTACGTGTTCAGCATTATTGCATTGATTTTCCCTAATATATTTCCCGATCAATTTAAAATGGATGGCGCAGTACATCTATACTTTGAAGCAGCCACCGTAATCTTATCGCTTATACTATTAGGCCAGGTACTAGAGTTAAAAGCAAGAGGGCAAACCAATAGTGCTATCCGTGCCTTATTAAATTTAGTGCCACCGGAAGCAACTGTTATTAGAAATGGTCAGGAGCAGAATATTCCATTGGACCATGTTGTATTAAATGATATTCTCAAAATCAAACCAGGCGAAAAAATTCCTGTTGATGGTGAAGTCATGAAAGGTCATAGTTCAATTGATGAATCTATGATTACTGGCGAACCGATGGCGATAGAAAAAAGTGAAGGAGACTCCGTAACAGGCGGTACAGTAAACGGCACCGGAAGTTTTGAAATGAAAGCTCTGAAGATAGGTGCTGATACTTTGCTTGCACAGATCATTGACATGGTGAATAAGGCAAGTCGTTCGAAAGCACCCATTCAGAATTTGGCGGATAAAGTATCAGGGTACTTTGTACCTGTTGTTGTGGTGATCTCAATTCTCTCCTTCGTTGTATGGGCTATTTGGGGCCCTGATCCTGCTTTGGTATTCGCTTTCGCCAATGCAGTAACTGTTCTTATCATTGCCTGCCCTTGCGCATTAGGGTTGGCAACACCTATGTCTATTATGGTTGGCACGGGTCGAGGGGCTTCATTTGGTGTGCTGCTAAAAGAAGCCAAGGTGATTGAAGAAATGAAGAAAGTAACTGTGTTAGTAATTGATAAGACTGGAACCATCACGGAAGGAAAGCCATCTCTTAAGTCAGTAAAATCATTTATTGCTTCAATTAGTGAAGACGAGATATTAAGCAAGGCTGCATCTCTCGAAGCAAGCAGTGAACATCCACTAGCCGAGGCAATCGTAAAAGCGGCAAAAGAAAAAAAACTTTTGTTAAGTGAAGTCAAAAATTTTGAATCCATAACTGGTCATGGAATTATTGGAAGTATTGATGCAAAGAAAGTAGCTATCGGAAACGCAAAACTGATACAGTCACAAGGAATCGTGCAAAACGAATCAACGCTGCAAGAAATCGAAGAAAGACAATCGAAAGGTGAAACGGTAATGTACGTAGTCATTGAAAACCAACTTGCCGGGTACATAAGCGTGGCTGATCCCATAAAGCAAAATTCAAAGAGTGCCATTCAAGAATTACAAAAGCAAGGGCTAAGCGTGATCATGCTTACAGGAGATAATAAGAATACAGCCAAAGGAGTTGCAGAAGAATTAGGACTTGATGGTTACGAAGCTGATTATCTACCTGCCGACAAACTCAACAAAGTAAAAGAACTACAACAAAGTGGTAAAGTGGTGGCCATGGCTGGCGATGGCATCAATGACGCACCCGCGTTGGCTCAGGCAAATGTGGGCATCGCGATGGGCACGGGTACAGATGCAGCCATACAAAGTGCCGGTATCACTTTAGTGAAAGGAGATTTACTTGGAATTATTCGGGCAAGAAAATTAAGTGATGCGGTGATGAGCAATATCAAGCAGAATTTATTTTTCGCTTTTATCTACAACGTAATTGGTATTCCCATCGCAGCGGGTTTGTTGTATCCATTTTTCGGTTGGTTATTGAGCCCTATGCTGGCAGCATTGGCCATGAGCTTAAGTTCTGTTTCAGTTATCGTAAACAGCCTGAGACTTCGGGCGAATGCCATTTAAAAAGCTATTGATGGATGAAAACATTTATCGAACCGAAGGATTAACAATTAGCGGTCGATGCTTCGCCAGCACTCAGAAAGAACTATTCAATTATTATTTCTGATGCACTTGCGAAGAAGCAACTTTACACGAAATTTACTGTCAGCAATTATCTATGTTTGCGATGGAATTGCAGACTGCAAATAAATTCATTCACGCTTCATGAAAGTTTCTGGAATATTTTTTTTTGTTCTGCTGGTATCAAGTGCTGTGGCGCAAGTGCCGGTTGATGTTGCAGGCGAAATGAGGCAGATCATGCAGGAAGGAAACTTATCACCTGTAATTTCTTTAGACACCTTAGAGAGAAATTCACATCTATATGGCCTTGGTGCAGTAGGTTGGTTAAAAGGCGAGATTATTATATTGGAAGGCAAACCTTATATATCTGCGATAGAAAATAAAAAAATAGTTACAGAGCAAACAACGAACGTTACAGCTTCTATGCTCGTGTATGCCGCAGTGAAACATTGGACGGTCTTTACAATACCAGACACTATTCAAGATTTAAAAGCGTTAGAATATTCGATTGAAAGTATTGCAAAGCAAAATGGATTTGATGTTGAACAGCCCTTTCCATTTTTGATTAAATCAACAAATGGAAAAATAGACTATCATATTATAGACTGGCAGCCAAATGTGGCGCATACCAGTAATAATCATAAACAGTTTGCTAAATCAGGTCAGCTTGAAAATGAAGCGGTCGTTTTCTTAGGTTTCTATTCCAGCAAGCACCACGGCATTTTCACCCATCACAATTCTAACATTCATGTTCACGTTATTAATCGGGATCAATCCTTAGTGGGTCATCTAGATAACCTAGAGTTGAAACAGGGATATGAATTGAGTCTTCCTATTCAACAAGAATAGAATGTAACTCTTTCCCAAAATTCTGCTTTGAACTACAGTCCTTCTTAAGAGAAGGATAGAACAGAAGACCCTTAGTGAGTAAATCAGGGATTGGAATTCTTGCCCAAACCAAGTATGTTTGTCTAAGTGATGAAGCGATTTTCAATATTATTCCTTCTTTTTGCGGCCTACGGTGCGTTGCTTACGCACAATTTTGTGGCTCATGTTCATGAAAAGAATATCGAATATGCTAAAGATCATGAAGATCAAGATCATCATCACGATGACAATCAAAGCCCATTAAGTCAGGCATTAGCAAATATTGTGCATGCTGAAACTTCAACCTCTTCTTTTGTAGATCATACCACCACTACCAACTATAAGTTTTCACAATTTATTCCTTTTGTCTTTCCAAAAGAGTTTGAATTAAATTCTCTCTACCATCCTCCCCAAAAATTTACACTGCCTTTCCGGGAAGAAAGGATAACAAGTTTTTCTGTTTCTAATACGCCACTGCGGGCTCCTCCCACAGTATAATTTTACACTACTTCTGTAGACACTATTAACTCTTACCTGTTGCTGGTAAGTAGTTCACCCTATTATTTTATTATTATCTAACTAATTAAAACTATGAAAAAGTTATTCATTTTATTCTTTGCTATTTCTCTTTTCACAATCTCATGTGGTAAAAAAGCCGATCAAGAAGGTGCTCACGTACATGATGATGGAACTGTTCATGCAGATCACAGCGACACTACGAAACAGAACCATGTTATGCCGATGGATTCAACCGCGAAGGAGACTCCGGAAGATACACTTGCACACGGCCACTCACACGATCATTAATTTATGAAGCATAAAAAAATAATTTCAGTAGTACTATTAATAATCCTCTCTGCTTTTACGACTCATCTTTTTGCACACGGGGTTGACGACAGCACGAAAGCATTTTTGCTCGGCAATGATGGAGTTGCCTTTGTGCCTTTCCTATACATTGGTGCAAAGCACATGATTACGGGATATGATCATCTACTTTTTTTAGTCGGGGTTATATTCTTTCTGTATCGGCCAAAAGAAGTACTGATCTACGTTACCTTTTTCACGATAGGGCACAGTACTACACTCCTCTTAGGTGTATTGGGAAACATTGCAGTCAATCCGTATTTAATTGATGTTATTATTGCTTTGTCGATTGTATATAAAGGCTTTGATAACCTTGGAGGATTCAAACAAGTTTTTGGGTTTCAACCCAATACAAAAGCGGCTGTCTTAATCTTTGGATTATTTCATGGCTTTGGACTTGCTACTAAACTACAGGAGTTTGAATTCAATCGTGATGGATTGTTGGCGAACATAATTGGTTTTAATGTGGGTGTTGAGATTGGTCAATTCATTGCCCTGACTTTCGTTCTCATCCTGATAACCTTGTGGAGAAAGCATAGCAGCTTTGATCGATTCGCAACGCTTACCAACACTTTATTGATGGCCGCAGGTTTTATTTTAATTGGGTATCAACTAACAGGTTACTTCACATCTTAACAAAACAGTTTATGACAGATTTTAATCAACCCGTAATAGAAACAAAAAAGATTGTGAGGGCTTTTCTGATAGCTTTAGCAGTTGGTATACTACTATTAGTAATTGCCGTTTTACCAGCCGAATACGGCATCGACCTAACCGGAGCCGGCAACGCCCTCGGGTTTTCAAAACTTTATGTGCCGACTGATACCGTAAAAGCCGAAACCGTTGCGAGCGCTCCCACTGCAAAATATCGGATCCTGAAATTAGAAAATGCAGGTTCCGAACCTGATGTTAAAAAGCCAAAGGAAGCTGATAACCCGCCACCTGCAAAACAGTATGACGTTCGCGAAGACACCATTGTCGTCACCCTTCCCCCAAGCAAAGGATTGGAATACAAAGTGTATCTTCTAAAATATGGTACGATGAAATACGAATGGATCACCAATGAGGGCGAGGTATTTTTTGATTTTCATGGAGAGGTCACAGAACCGAACCCTCCTAAAGATGTCTTTTACCAAAGCCACACTGTTTCGTATTCCAACAATATGATTGGAACATTCGTGTCACCTTTTGAAGGCCGTCACGGTTGGTACTTTAAAAATATAAGCCAGCAAGAGATGACTGTGAAAATCAGGTTAAAGGGTGAATACCGTCTCATGGAGTAACTCACAAATAAATTTCTCCTATTGGCAATAGGATCACAGTACACTTAATATACAAACCATTATGCTCAATAGAATCATCGAGTTTTCGATAAAGAACAAACTCATAATAGGGCTACTGGTACTGGCACTCATTGGTTATGGTAGTTATCAGCTTACCAAATTACCCATTGATGCAGTACCTGACATCACCGACAATCAGGTGCAAGTCATTACCATCTCTCCTGCGCTAGGTGCACCTGATGTGGAACGCCTCATCACCTTTCCGATCGAACAAGTTAACAGTAACATTCCTGGTCTTACCAAAATCAGAAGCTTTTCACGATTTGGCTTATCAGTAGTAACAATTGTCTTTGATGATGATGTAGACGTTTATTGGGCAAGACAACAGGTAACAGAGAGGTTGCAACAAGTGCAAGATCAAATCCCGAAAGGTTTTGGGACACCTGAACTTGCTCCTGTTACAACAGGACTTGGAGAAATATACCAATACGCTGTTCGTGCAAAGGAAGGTTACGAGGGAAAATATTCAGCAATGGATTTACGCACCATTCAGGATTGGATTGTCCGAAAACAATTGATGGGTGTAAAAGGTGTGGCTGATGTAAGCAGCTTTGGGGGTTACTTAAAGCAGTATGAAGTAGCTGTTGATCCGGCCAAGCTTAGTGCTAACAACATTACTGTTAATGATGTATTCCTTGCATTAGAGAGTAACAATCAAAATACAGGAGGGGCATACATTGAAAAAGGTCCCACAGTTTTGTTTATCAGAAGCGAGGGACTTGTTGGTTCGTTTGATGACATTCAGGATATTGTAGTAAAAAATCTTCATAACGGTGCGCCCCTTCTTATTCGTGATGTTGCCGAAGTTGGCTTTGGAAGTGCTACACGCTATGGAGCAATGACCTACAACGGTGCAGGAGAAGTGTCGGGTGCTGTAGTGATGATGCTAAAAGGCGCGAACAGTAATGAAGTGATTGTCGACATCAAAGCCCGTATAGCGCAAATTCAAAAGACATTGCCTGAGGGTGTCGTAATAGATCCATTTCTTGATCGCACAAAAATGGTTAATAACTCCATTAGCACCGTATCAAAAAATCTGATTGAAGGTGCATTAATTGTAATTTTTGTGCTCGTCTTATTTCTCGGAAATTTCCGTGCAGGATTTTTAGTGGCATCCGTCATTCCGCTGGCCATGCTGTTTGCTGTCATCATGATGAACCTGTTTGGTGTAAGCGGAAACCTGATGAGCTTAGGCGCATTGGATTTCGGTTTGATAGTAGACGGTGCAGTAATTATTGTAGAAGCCGTTATGTTTAGTTTGCTACACAGCAATCGGTTTGAAAGTATAACCAGATTGAATCAATCTGAAATGGACGTTGAAGTAAATCAATCGGCCAGTAGGATGATGAACAGTGCAGTGTTCGGTCAGCTTATCATCTTAATTGTTTACCTACCCATATTTGCACTTGAAGGAATCGAGGGGAAAATGTTTAAGCCAATGGCACAAACTGTTGCCTTTGCCCTTCTCGGTGCGTTTATTCTGTCACTCACCTACATTCCTATGATGAGTGCTTGGTTTTTAAGCAAAAACGTTTCGCACAAGAAAACATTCTCTGATAAGATGATGGAACGCATTGAAGTTATCTATCAGAGCGCGCTTCAAAGGGTATTAAATTTCCCTAAGGCAGTTATCGGTTTAATCATTGTCATGTTTGCTGGTGCCATTATAGTGCTTACACAAATCGGCGGAGAGTTTATTCCTTCGCTGCCAGAAGGAGACTTCGCGATTGAAACAAGGGTTTTAACCGGAAGCAATCTTAACACTTCTATGGAGGCCGTTTCTACCGGGGCAAAAATTTTATTAGAAAAATTTCCAGAGGTAGAAAAAGTAGTGGGAAAAACAGGTAGCAGTGAAATTCCGACAGATCCTATGCCGATTGACGCAAGCGACATGATGGTGATTTTAAAAGACAAGAGCGAATGGACATCAGCCGATAACTATGACGACCTGTCTGAGAAAATGAGTAAAGAATTGGAAGCTGTTCCAGGTGTAACATTCGGTTTTCAATATCCTGTACAAATGCGTTTCAATGAATTGATGACAGGCGCAAGGCAAGACGTGGTCTGTAAAATTTTTGGCGAAAATCTGGATA
>JANODK010000092.1:0-77726 GCA_031412655.1 Chryseolinea sp. | reverse complement strand
TCTGGATAAGCTGGTGGATGAGTTAGCAAGGGGTAGGAAGATGGAGAAGATTTTACGCAGTTCGTAATGGAAGGGGATAATATTGATCTATGGGTGCCAAACGATATTGAGTATTATAAAATCTTAGGTGGACGAACAAAGTTGTGCAGCAAAAAATGGGCTGAAATGAAACTACAAAAGCCAGGTCTGATTTTGTGAACAATGAAAACAAAAAACCGTCAGAAGAAAAATGAATTTCATCCTGACGGTCTATTGATGGATAGATATTAATCTATCTCAATCCAATGGAAAACTATTTCTTCAACAATTTCAAAATTGCTTCCTGGTTCTTTACAATTGTATCCAATGTCTTTTGATTCTTTAGAATCGCTTTTTGATTGGTAATAATAGCCTTTTGATTACCAAGAATAGACCGTCAGAATGAAATTCATTTTTCTTCTGACGGTTTTTTATTTTCATTGCCAACAAAATCAGACCTGGCTTTTGTAGCTTCATTTCAGCCCATTTTTTGCTGCACGACTTTGTTCGTCCACCTAAGATTTTATAATACTCGATATCGTTTGGCTCCCATAGTTCAATATTGTCCACTCCCATTACGAACTGCGTAAAATCTTTTCCATCTTCCTACCCCTTGCTAACTCATCCACCAGCTTATCCAGATACCTGACTTGCTGAGTTAGTGAATCTTTAATTTCACTCCCGATTCATTTTCACAAAACCTTCTCAATAAAATCAAAGAACTCATGTCGGTAGGATTGAAAGCTTTCTGAAAAAGATTGTAGCTCAAACATCAAACTTTGATGCTCCTTAAAGTAAACGGTATCGGATTCATTTTTCTCCTGCAGCATTCGCGCTAGATTACTTTCATGCTTGCGCAGCTTACTACTAAGCTCATCTACTAATTCACCTGAATAATAGATCAGCAAATTCTGAAAATGGTCAATCTTCTTTTTATCATCAACTGAAGAGAACTTTGGTGCCTGGTTGTCCAACAGTTGTTGAAAGAACTTAAGCTCGCGCTTCCATAGTACGGTTGCAGAAAGCCATTCAAGGCTTTTCTTGTGCATTTCTACTAAGCTGGGTTGTAGAATATAATTGCTCGTGGTGGAAATTACAGAGATCATAAAATTGTGTTTTATTTAGAATATAAAGCACAGAAACTCCTTTGCAGAAAGGACTGATAAAAGTCACAAGCAAAGTTGATCCTTGTCAAGAGTATTGACAAATCCTGCGTAATTTTGATCGTTAAAGATTCCCTATGAAAGCAGTAAAGATTGGTCTCATCCGCGAAGGCAAAACTCCACCGGATAAACGTGTTCCGTTTTCACCCAAGCAGGCAGAAGAAATTCTTCAACGCTTTCCCGATCTGTCTTTGGTTAGTCAACAAAGCAATACGCGCTGCTTCAAAGATGAAGAATACACTGAACTCGATATTCCCGTTGCTGAAGAACTGAATGACTGTGACATTATCATGGGTATTAAAGAAATTCCGCTTGCTAACCTCATTGAGAATAAAACCTATCTATTCTTTTCCCATACAATCAAGAAACAGCCCTACAATAAAAAATTACTACAAGAGATCATCCGAAAGAAAATACGCTTGATTGATTACGAAGTATTGCGCGATGTACATGGCAACAGATTAGTAGCCTTCGGTCGCTTTGCAGGAATTGTTGGTGCATACAATGGACTCTGGACCTATGGCATGCGCTATAAAAACTTTACGCTTCGCAGAGCGCACGAATGTTTTGATGTAAACGATTTAAAACTTGAATTGCGAAAAGTAAATCTTCCGCCCGTTAAAATCATTCTTACTGGAGCGGGACGTGTTGGCAAAGGCTCGATGGAAACATTGGACAGTGCAGGGATTCGAAAGGTAAGTCCTCATGATTTTCTTACCCGGCAGTTTAATGAGCCTGTGTATGTTCAACTGAGCAGCGCAGATTACCACATGCGAAAAGAAGGAGGGCATTTTAATCGCGAAGAATTTCATCAACACCCGGAGCGCTACTATTCCATCTTCCATACCTTTTCAAAAGTTGCGGATGTCCTTATGGCTGGCGCCTACTGGAATCCAAAAGCACCGGTGCTTTTTACAAGAGAAGAAATGCAATCATCTGATTTTAAAATCAAAATCATTGCTGACATCACCTGCGATATTGAAGGATCGATTCCAAGCACAAAGAGGGCAAGTTCCATTGCTGATCCCATTTATGATTACGATCCGGCAACGGATTCAGTTCAATTAGCATTAGACAATCCGAAATGCATTACGGTAATGGCCGTTGATAACTTGCCTTGTGAATTACCGCGAAGTGCATCCGAAGAATTTGGCCGCGATTTAATTGATCGCATCCTGCCGTGTTTATTCATTGCTGATCCTGAGAAAATTATTGAACGCGGAACCATTGCATCCAACGGGAAACTTACTTCTCACTTTGAGTACTTAAATGATTACATAGCCTAGTCCCACAAAACTCTGTGATACTCTGTGTGCATTCCCTCTGTGTTCTCTGTGGTGCTGAATTCATTTTACCACAGAGAACATAGAGTGTTGCACGGAGAAGCACAGAGAATACAAGATCAGCGACTATCTCGCTTTTAAAGCAACCACACGAATAACGGAGAGAAGAAGATAGCATCGCCTAAAATTCGGTAGCGATCGTGAGTCGCAAAATACGAATGAAAATACACCATGATAAACAGAGCCGCATTCATTCCGAAAAATATCGCTGTTTCAACCCGAAGCGAAAACGTAACAACCCAAAGTGTCATCGATAGAATGAAAAGCAGGTAGATAAAAATCTGACTAGTCTTCTTCCCAAATATTGTTACGAATGAAACTCGCTTGTCTTGCGCATCATTTTCATAATCAAACCAGGAAAATATAATCAGGTTTAAGAAAGCAAGCAGAGCAAATTGAACAATCACGATCCAGTTCCAATCCTTCCAAAAAAGTTCCGTGTTGGTCATTGCAGGAAGAAGAACACCCGCAGTGTAAACAATCGCTACGAATATCTCTTTCAGAAATTTTAAACTGTGTTGAATCAGCAAATACAGTATCACCAAAATAACCAACACGATACCCGTAATCAACGCTGGCCTTCGGATAAAGAAAAGTAAAACAGCATTGACACATGCAGCAACGATCACTACCATTAAAAGCAATTGAAAATGTTGTTGATGAAACCGGTGACGACTTGTGGTTGCTGATGTGTTAACTTTTTCAGCATCCAACAAATGATCAGCCGTATAAATAATCCAAACCGAAAGCCCAAGCGAAATAAGACTGTACTGCGTTACGTCTGCCCGTAGAGTGTGTGCAAAGAAAATTCCAGAACATACTGCTCCCAGTGCAACATCAATACTCAGGATATTGAGCAGTCTATAAAATCGCAACACTTTCTGCAGTAGGTCCATAAAACAAAAAAGTCCTCCGATTGCTCAGAGGACTTCAAGTTATGAAGAAGAATAATATTATGCTGACTTCAATGCTTCTGCACCACCAACAATCTCGAGAATCTCTTTCGTAATAGCCGCCTGACGCGTTCTGTTATATGTTAAACGAAGAGCCTTTAATAACTCACCCGCGTTCTCTGTTGCCTTATCCATGGCCGTCATACGTGCTCCATTCTCAGAGGCATTTGAATCTAAAAACGCCTTGAACAATTGAACCTTCAATGACTTTGGAATTAATCCGGTCAATATCTCTTCCTGGTCCGGTTGATAGATATAATCAACTGGGTTAGAGTTTACCGTTGTTGATTTCGGAGGGAGGATCGGAAGGAATTGCTCGGTCCGTAAAATCTGCGTAGCAACGTTTTTAAATTCGTTGTACACAATCTCTACCTTATCATACTTTCCTGCGCGATATGCATCAACAATAAATTCTGAAACTTTAGAAGCGTTTTCGAAAGAGAGTCTTCCAAAAAGATCAGAGAACCCACTTGCCATTTTCAATTTACGCTTTCCAAAAACTTCAAAAGCTTTGCGTCCAATCGGAAGCACGGTAACATTACCTTTTCGTTCCTGCTCAGAATATTGCTCTGCAATCAACCGGCCAACGCCTTTAAAGACGTTACTGTTAAACGACCCGCAAAGTCCGCGATCTGAACTTACCACAACGATCAAAATATTTTTCTCCTCACGAACCTGGCTGTACCAGTTATCTCCATCACCAGATGTTTGCGCAGCCGAAAGGTTTTGCAACATCTCATTCAGCTTAGTAGCAAAAGGACGAATCTGCGTAATGCGCTCTTGTGATCTACGCAACTTGGCAGCCGCCACCATCTTCATGGCTTTGGTGATTTGCTGTGTACTCACAACTGATGTAATTCTACTCTTTACTTCCTTTAAGCTTGGCATACTGGTATGCTGGGGAAAAGTTAATCGTTATCCGTTAATTGTTAATCGGGAATTCATCTACTAAACTGCGTACTTCTTCGATAAGTCAAGTGCCGTTGCTTTCAAGATGGCAACATCACCATCTTCAAATTTACCGGCACGGAAATTATCCAATACTTTAGGATTCGTAGCGCGTAAAAGTCCTAAGAATTCTTTTTCAAATTCTCTTACTCTTACAACGGGTACCGTATCCATAAATCCGCGAGTTGAAGCAGTGATGATGGCTACTTGCTCTTCTACTGGAACTGGCGCAAACTGTGCTTGCTTTAATATCTCAGTATTTCTTCTTCCGCGTTCGATCGTCAATTTTGTTGCCGCATCAAGATCCGAACCGAATTTAGAGAACGCCTCCAATTCACGGAACTGCGCCTGGTCTAACTTCAATGTACCAGCTACTTTCTTCATTGATTTAATCTGCGCGGAACCCCCAACACGTGATACCGAAATACCTACGTTAATCGCAGGACGAATACCCGAGTTGAACAAGTTCGTCTCTAAGAATATCTGACCGTCAGTGATTGAGATTACGTTCGTTGGAATGTAAGCAGATACGTCACCGGCTTGTGTTTCAATAATTGGAAGAGCCGTTAATGATCCACCACCTTTCACTAAGTGTTTGATCGACTCAGGAAGGTCATTCATGTTCTTCGCGATACCATCGTTGTTGATGATCTTCGCAGCTCTTTCAAGCAAACGAGAGTGAAGATAAAATACATCACCCGGATATGCTTCGCGTCCAGGAGGTCTTCTTAATAACAAAGACACTTCACGGTATGCAACTGCTTGTTTTGACAAGTCATCATAAACTACCAATGCTGGTCTGCCGGTGTCACGGAAAAATTCCCCAATCGCTGCACCTGTAAAGGGAGCAAAGAATTGCAATGGAGCTGGGTCAGCCGCAGACGCTGCAACAATAACAGTGTATGGAAGCGCACCGGCTTTTTCAAATTCAGCCACAACGTTTGCTACTGTTGAAGCCTTTTGTCCGATGGCTACATAGATACAAAATACAGGTTGTCCTTTTTCGTAGAATTCTTTTTGGTTGATGATGGTATCAATCGCCACTGCAGTCTTACCTGTCTGACGATCACCAATGATCAACTCACGCTGACCACGACCAACAGGAATCATCGAGTCAATCGCTTTGATACCGGTTTGAAGCGGCTCATTTACCGGCTGACGGAAAATTACTCCGGGAGCTTTTCTTTCCAATGGCATTTCGTAAAGCTGTCCACTAATTGGACCTTTACCATCGATCGGCTCACCCAGTGTATCCACTACGCGACCTAACATGCCATCACCTACTTTAATCGAAGCGATTTTACCGGTGCGCTTTACAGTATCGCCTTCGCGGATACCTTTCGAGTCACCAAGCAATACGGCTCCTACGTTGTCTTCTTCCAGGTTAAGCACAAGCGCTCTAAGTCCATTTTCAAACTCCAACAACTCACCTGATTGTGCTTGTGTAAGTCCGTAGATACGGGCCACACCGTCACCAACGGATAGTACTGTTCCTACTTCTTCCAGTTGTGCCTCGGTGCGTGATTGTGAAAGTTGTTCGCGTAAAATCGCGGATACTTCTTCTGCTCTTATTTCTGCCATAATATCGTTGGTCGTTATTTGTTGTTCGTTGTTCTTGTCCCTCTCCTCCGGAGAGGGGATGGGGTGAGGTTTAAAATTCTTTGACGTATGGGTTCTGACTGAATTTCACACGAAGTGATTTCAGTTTGTTTTTGATGGACGCATCAATTTGTTTGTCGCCTACATTCAACACGAAACCACCAATCATATCTTTATCAATCTTCTCAATCAATTCAATGTTCTCACGACTTGTTAAGGTCTTGGCCATCTTTTCGAATTCAGCTTTCAATGCCGCATCAAGTTTTGATGTTGTTGTGATGGTTGCTTTGCTTACGTTCTTAAAGGTATTGTAGGCGTTATGAAATTCTTTTGCAATGCCAGGCAATAGAGGCTCGCGGTTCTTTTTGGTGATAATATCGAAAATGGATAAAGAAAGTGCATTCATCTTACTCTTGAAAAGAGCTTGAAGAATTTCGCGTTTCTTATCGTGCTTTATAACAGGGCTGTTGAGCATCACAACAAAATCGCGATTGCTATCGCACACAGAAGAAAACAACAGCATATCGTTGTGTACTTCCTCTACAACATTCTTCTCTATCGCAAGGCCAAGAAGTGCTTTTACATAACGCGAAGCCGTCCGTAGGTCTGCCATCTTAGTTGATCTTTATATCTTTAATGTAACTCTCAACCAATTCCTTTTGAGCTGTATCGGTAGACAGATTCTTTTTGATTAGCTTCTCTGCTACATCCAATGAGAACATGGCAACCTGAATTTTTATTTCTTTCAAAGCAGCTTGCTTTTCAATGTTGATTGCCGCACGAGCATCTTGAATAATTTTATCGGCTGCTTTCTTTGCATCGCCCACCGCTTCTTCTCTCATGCGATTGGCTGCTTCACGCGCTTGCGCTAACATCTTGTCGCGTTCTTCGCGCGCTTCTTTTAACAACTTCTCGTTTTCCGATTTTAGTTGCGACATCTCATGACGCGCTTTCTCAGCGGTGTCAAGAGCGCTTTGAATGGATTGCTCTCTTTCTTTTAAAGAAGCTAAAATTGGTTTCCATGCCAGTGCTTTTAGCAGGAAAAATAATCCTACGAAAATGATTAATTGCCAAATAATTAATCCTGTGCCGGGGGTGAGAAGTTCCATGATCTATAAGTTAATCTGGTGTAGTTTCAAATAAAAAAACTTGCCCGGCCAAGTGCCTAAGGCAAGTTTTAAAGAGTTTAGCCTTGGAAAGAAATCAAAAGGCAAATTACAAGAGCGAAGAGCGCTGCCACCTCAATAAGAGCGGCAATGATCAACATCGCACCTTGAATTTTACCAGAAGCTTCAGGCTGACGAGCCATACCTTCCATTGCAGAGCCACCGATTTTACCAATACCGATTCCAGCGCCAATTGCAGCTAGACCAGCACCGATTCCAGCGCCCATGATTGCAAAGCTCATGTCTAATAAAAGTGCTACTAACATAGTGTTAAGTATTTAAGTGTGAAAAAACCCCTCGACCAATCGAGGGGATATCTTTAATCTTAATTAATGATGTTCGTGATCAGCAGTAGCCATACCAATGTATAACGCGGTGAACAGCGTGAATACATAAGCCTGAATACCGGCAACCAACAACTCAATTAAACTGATAAACAATACGATTATAGAAGATCCGAAACCAACCCAGATACTTCCGAAAATAAATGTTAATGCTATTAAGCTTAGCAACACAATGTGCCCTGCCGTGATGGCCACAAAAAGACGAACCGTAAGCGAGATGGGCTTTGTGAAAATTCCAATGATTTCAACTGGAAGAATAACCAATCTCAACGGAAGAGGAACACCAGGTGTCCAGAAAATGTGAGCCCAGTAGGCTTTGTTACCATTTACATTCGTGATAATAAACGTTAACAACGCAAGGGTAAGCGTTACCGCAATATTCCCTGTTAAATTTCCGGCACCAGGGAGAAGGCCAATTAAGTTTCCAAAGAGAATAAAGAAGAATAGTGTTAACAGGTACGGAAGAAACTTCTCGTAGTTGTGACCAATGTTTGGCTTCACTATTTCATCGCGCACAAACATAATAATCGGCTCAATGAACGATTGGATTCCACTCGGTGCAGCACCCTTATTCTTTTTATATCCTTTCGCTACCGCCATAAATACAAGCACCATTAATGTGGCGTTGATTAAAAGCATCGCTACATTTTTAGTAATCGAAATATCGAAAACAGCTTTGCCTGAATCGGCTAGTGTAATATGATTGTGATCTAGTTTGTAGCCATTGTAGTCAACTACATTATGATGCTCGCCATAAAAGTTACGAGAAGAGAAAATATCAAGACCTTTTTCAGAAGAGTAAACAATTACCGGAAGGTAGATTGTACCATAATGACCATCCCATAAATGCCAGATGTGATCGTCCATTACGTGATGGAGAATAACTTCACTCGCATTGAAAGGTTTTTCCTCAACATGAGCCGCTCCTGCTGGTTCTTGCTCTGTAGCAAAAACACCTATTGGAAGCGCGCAAAGCAGTATGATAAGAACTGAGAAAATTCGCTTTAAAGAGCTGAGAAACACGGTCATTCGGGCTTATTTCAAGGTTTTTAAAATCCGAGCGCAAAGGTATTAATTCCACCCCCAGAAAAAAATCTTTTAAAAATTTTTTGCCCTATTTAAGGAGTATGATCACGATTGGTTTTTTGAAACAGAAAGGCAATTTCAAGTGCCGTAAAAATGAAATAGCAGATCAGGAAAAAGACGATATTATATACTGCTCCAGACCGATCTTTCAGAACAATAAAAAAGGCATACGCACCAAATGCCAATATTTTTACAACCATCATCATAAGGTAGAGTTGCACAAAGGTCTCAGGCTTGTTAATGCGATACAGGTATCGAAACATTAAGCCAGTGCCGAAGGTGATGAAAAACAGAGTTGCATAGAAGAAGCTGGGAAGTTTTGCAATCCACAACAGCTCGTGCGCCATCCAAGTCAGGCTTCCAATAAGCAAGGCTGAAGCAAGAAGCACAACAAAAAAACGGATCACGGATTGTCTTGCTTTATGGATTTATAGACCTGATACATCATTCCGCCAAAAGCTGAAAATCCAAACAAAAGCATGAAGGCAGGAAATTTAAGCGTGAGGTAGTTATCTAATAGATAGCCCAGCCAGCCCAGAAAAAACATAGCAGCCAATAACTGGATGGCAAGGCTGCTATACTTTAAATACCCATTCGTGGTATTAGACGGTTTTAGCTTCTTGTTCTGGGAGGGATCTGCTGAGGCCATTGTCGCCTATTTTTATATCCTTAATGGTTGCTCCCATTTTACAACTTCCGTTGAAAACAGCTCCTGGTTCTACTACCAATTTGCCTGTGATAATATCGCCATTAACAACTGCTGTTGCTTTGAGCACTAATAATTCAGCAACTTCTAATTTGCCTTTAACTTCGCCTTCAATATCTGCATTTAATGCAATGATATTTCCTTGCACATGTGACGAGTGCCCAAGTGCAACTTTCGATTTCGATTTTACATTCCCCGTTACCTTACCTTCAATGCGTATGTTGCCATAGGTTTCGATATTGCCTTCAAGGAAAGTTCCCTTTCCAATGGTATTGCTTGAGTTGCTAATCTCTTCCGCTGCGCGTTTTTGTTCTTTCGTGTTCAGCATGACGTTTCTGGTTTAAAAGGTTACGAATTCTTCCGGATTAAGCGAGTTGCCATTGAACCACAATTCAAAGTGAAGATGTGGACCATTGGTGAGTTCCCCGCTGTTGCCAACTATAGAAATGATTTCGCCTCCGCTCACAAAAGTACCAACTTTTTTCATGAGTTGTGCATTGTGCTTATAAGCAGAGATCAGATTGCCCCGATGTTGCACCATAATGACGTATCCGGAGTCTTGTGTCCATGATGAGAATATCACCGTTCCATCCGCAATACATTTTATGGGCTCGTTTACTTTGGAAACAATATCAACACCTAGATGACCTTTCTTTACATTATAGGAATCGGAAACAAATCCCGTGAGAGGAGAATAAAAAAAAGTCTCTTGCAATTCGCGATACTTTGAATTGGTAAGTGTGATTAATGATAAATCTGATTTCTCAAACTCTTTGCGAAAAGTTGAATCCTTCTTTGTTGGTTTTAGGTTCGTTGGCTTCGCTAATACCTGACCTTCTCCTCCCTTAATTCCCTCTGATGGATTTTGTATTGCCCCTGTATCACCACTTAAAATTTGTTGCAGATTGAGAATGAACTGACTCTTTTGTTCATCGGCTGTACTAAGTGAATCCACTCGTTGTCCAAGTGCGAGCAATTGCTGGTTCAGCACCATTTGTTCATACTTCGGATCAAACCATTTTTCGAGAACAGTTTTCACCATAAAAAGACTGAGCACAAAAATGGTGGCAAACAGAATAACTGAAAAAAGAATTACTTTCGAGTAGGTAAACCCAGCGCTGGTTTTTTCAGCAAAGTTCTCTTCGTTGCGGATGATAAGCTGATACCGCGTGGTTAACCAATTTGATACTGTTTTTTTTGGTTTCAATATATTCCGCTTTTTTGCACAAAATTAGATATTCTGGCTTAGGAAAATATGGAATGTAGGTTTTTTGCGTTTTACCTTGACAAATCGAATTAGCTTGAAAAGCTGCTGTACATCCATTGTTATCTTGTTTTTTCTCGTCATGTTGAACGGATGCTCGTCCGAAAAAAAAACATGGACGAGCAAGGCGTATCATAATACCACGTCACACTTCAATGGATATTACTATGCCAATGAAGAAATTCGGAAAATTGAAACTACAATCTGGTCCAGCCTTCGGGATGATTACAATAAAATACTTCGACTATATCCTGCTCTAGATTCAGGTCTTGCGAAGGGCTATGATAAAGAAGTACAAGAGGCTGTAAAGATGGCTTCGATTGCCATTCAACGTCACCCCAACAGTAAGTGGGTTGATGATGCCTATATTCTCGTGGGTAAAGCAAGGCTTTATAGTTTAGATTGGGGCAATGCGATTCAAACGTTCAAGTTTGTGAATGGGAAAAGTAAAGATCCGGATGCAAGACATCTCGCCATCATCACGCTGATTCGCACATTCACTGAACATAAGGAATACAACAATGCACAAGCGGCTATCGACTTTCTCCAAAAAGAAGAGCTAAGTAGGGCTAATCAAAAATATCTCGCTCTTGAAAAAGCGTATCTGTATCAAGTGTTGCAAGATTATGATAACATGGTGCGTAACCTGACAACGGCCACACCTCTGCTTCGGAAAAAAGACAGGCCCGGAAGAATCTATTTTATCATTGGCCAGGTGTATCAGAAACTGGGATTTGAATCAGAGGCATACAACTTTTATCGCAAATGCCTAAACACCAATCCTGAATATGAAGTGGACTTTTATGCACGGCTTTATTTAGCACAGGTGACAGAAATTTCGAGAAGCCGAAATGTGAACACGGCACGCAAGTCTTTTAAGAAACTACTGAAAGACTCTAAGAATAAAGAGTTCAAGGACAAAATCTATTATGAGATGGGCATGTTCGAACTCAAACAAAAAAATATTAAGGAAGCCATTGGTTATTTGAATACTTCCGTTCGCGAGGGTAACAACAAGCTCATCGATGGCGAGGCATACCTGCGATTAGGTCAGATTTATTATGACACCCTTAAAAATTATGAACTATCGCAGGCATATTATGATAGCGCAATAACATCCTTGCCAAAAGATTTTGAAGGCTATGCTGCCATCAAAGCGAGGCAAGAAGTACTAAATGAGTTTGTAAAACATCTGAAAACCATTCAATGGCAGGATAGTTTGCTGAGAATGTCAGCACTTGATTCTACATCGTTACGCAGTCAAATTGACTCAGCTTTTGCTGCCCGGAAAAAACTTGCTGACAGCAAAGAAGGAAAAAAGAAAAAGAAGCGTCCTGATCGTATTGAGATTGAAGCCTCAAACAACACTGCGTTTGCCTCAGACAATGAAGATGGCACAACAGAGGAGTCTGTAGATTGGTACTTTGCAAATCCTTCAGCAATGTCGTTGGGGCAAACTGAATTTGCACGAATATGGGGTTCGGTTCCTTTGGAAGATAATTGGAGACGTTCTTTACGATCCGCCTCTACGAATGCCATTTCTCGAACGAATGGTGCGCTTGCAAACACTACCAATGATAAGCCGGAAGAGGTAGCACCAAAAGTAGCTGCCGATCCCGCAAAGGCCGAATATGCCCGGCTTATTTTAGAAATTCCATACACCGATGCTGCAAAAAAAGAATCGCTCAAGAAAATTGAAGATGCCTATTTCAGTCTGGGGGATATTTACCATTTCAAATTGTTTGAAACCGACAACGCAATATCTTCTTATACAAAATTGCTTAGTCGCTTTCCTAAAACAGAATACGAGCCTGAAGTTCTTTATAAGCTTTATTTAATTTTTAAAGACACTGATCCTGCAAAGTCAAATCAATATGCCGATCTGCTCAAAGGAAAATATCCAGAGTCTACCTATGCTAAGATACTGGTTAACCCAAATTATCTTGAAGAATCAAGCTTAGCACTTGAAAAGCAAAAACAGATTTACAAGATTGCTTACAATTATTTTCTTGAGGGTGATTACAAATCTTGCGAAGAAAAATTAAATGAAGCGATGGCGTTGGGCGAAACGGTTTTCACACCCAACATGAAGCTTCTCGCCATCTTGCTCATTGGCAAAACGCAAGACATTGATCATTATCAGTTGGCGCTTAGTCAGTTCATTAAAGATAATCCAGAGGGTGATGTTTCTGATTATGCCAAAAAATTGTTGGATGCATCGCGCAACTTGATTAGTAGAGAGGAAAAGGAAAAAGGCATTCAATATATCCGATCACTTGAAGAACCTCATTATTTTGTGATCGTTCACAAGAAGAGCGAAAACCTGGGCGACCTTGCATCTGCAACGCTTGAAAAATTCAACAAGGCAAATTTTAATGACTTGAAACTTAAAACAAGCAATCTGGTTTTAAATGACGAATATACTTTAACCTTTGTTGCCGACTTGCCCCGAATAAGTTATGCATTGGAGTATATGATGACGTTCAACGAAAAGCTTGCTACTTTTACCGAACTTCGAAACCATAAATTCAATAGTTTTGTAATTACGAAGGACAATTTCGATATATTTTATAGAACTAAAGGTCTCGATGAGTACATCCAATTCTTTGAAAAAAACTATCCTACAGAAAATCAATAATATCTTTCTATTCCAAAAACCGTGGTTTAGAAAAATTGTAAAAGGCATTTGGATCGTTTTCCTTTCTCTTGCTGTCGGCTTCCCTCTTTATGTTTACTCAGTTAAGATTGATCTCTTTGGATTATTCGGAGGAATGCCCAGCCTCAAGACAATTGAAAATCCGGAAAATGATTTGTCATCCGAGCTCATCTCTTCCGATGGCGTTTCACTTGGCCGTTATTTTCGATTTAACAGAAGTCAGGTTACGTATGAGCATCTATCTCCTGATCTGGTTAATACATTAATATTATCAGAAGATCACCGCTTCTATGATCACTCTGGTATGGACTTCTGGGCCTACGTACGAGTACTTTGGGGTATTGTAAAATTAAATCCGGAAGGTGGTGGTAGTACCATCACACAACAGCTAGCGAAAAATCTCTTCACAAAAAATCAAGAGTTCAGTCTGGACGGACCGATTGCAAAGTTGGGGAGTCTGCCTGCTCGTGTTATTCAAAAAACAAAAGAATGGATTATCTCCGTCACGCTCGAACGTAATTTCACAAAAGAAGAAATTATCGCCATGTATTTGAACACGACCGAGTTCAGTAGCAATGCTTACGGAATAAAAGTTGCCGCAGAAACGTATTTTGATACATCAACCGATAGTTTAAATGTTCTTCAATCAGCGGTATTGGTAGGAATGCTTCAGAACCCATCGTTCTACAATCCACAACGTCATCCTGAAAATGCTCTTACGAAACGAAATGAAGTGCTGAACAAATTACGCAAGCATCAATACATATCGCGAGCAGAGTATGACTCCATTAAAGTATTACCGATTACGTTGAGCTTTCAGGTACAAAATCAAAATAAAGGGCTTGCTACTTATTTCAGAAGAGAAATGCAAAATGACTTGATGTTGTGGTGCAAGGAACACGGCTATGATCTTTGGGAATCTGGTCTTAAAATCCACACCACTGTAGATAGCCGCATGCAACGCTATGCTGAAGAAGCTATGGAGGAAAGCATGAGGCCACAACAAAAAACATTTGATGATCATTGGAAAGGGAAAAATCCCTGGATAGATGAACACTGGAATGAAATAAAAGGATTTCTTCAATCGCGCATTAAACAAACAGACGCTTATCGAAACCTTGTTCGAAAGTATGGAGAGGGTGATGATTCCGTTAAGATCATGCTCAACCTGAAAAAACAAATGACGGTATTTTCCTGGAAGGGTGATCGCGATACTTTATTCAGTTCGATAGATTCCCTCAATTACTACAAGCGTTTTCTTCAAGCTGGCTTTATGTCAATGGATGCGCAGACGGGTGCAATCAAAGCATGGGTAGGTGGAATCAATCACAAATACTTTAAGTACGATCATGTTCGTCAAGGCACACGTCAACCCGGTTCGGCATTCAAACCATTTGTGTATGGAACAGCAATGGAAACAGAATATAGTCCTTGTCAAAAATTTCAAGATGTTTCACCAACATTTGATGTGCCTGGTGGAACGTGGAGTCCACCAAACGCCGAAGGCGATAGAGGTACAGGCGTTTGGCTAACCCTTCGCCAAGCAATGGCACAATCAAAGAATTCAATTACAGCACAAGTGCTTCAGCGCGTGGGTGCAGAAAACGTAGTAGGTTTTGCAAAGCGTGTTGGAATTAAAAGTCCGCTTGATGCTGTTCCTGCTCTTTGTTTGGGAGTAAGCGATGTTTCGCTTTATGAAATTGTGGGAGCTTACAGCACGTTTGTTAACGAAGGAATACATACGGAACCATACTACCTCACGCGCATTGAAGATAAGAACGGAAATGTCATTGAGAATTTCGTTCCAAAAACGCAACAGGCCATTAGTGAACAAACCGCGTATAAGATGGTATACATGTTAATGGGAGGTGTTCAGGAAGCAGGAGGAACATCACGCGGATTAAGTCACGAAGTTAAACTTGATAATGAAATAGGAGGAAAGACAGGAACAACGAACAATGCTTCTGATGGTTGGTACATGGGCATTACACACAATCTTGTTTCAGGCGCATGGGTTGGTGGTGATGAACGCAGCATTCATTATAAACAATGGGACTTGGGCCAAGGATCAAAAACAGCCCGACCAATATGGGATAAGTTTATGCGCAAGGTTTATGCAGATGCAACCCTTGAATATAAAAAAGGAAGATTCAAACAACCTGCTAACTTAGATATCAAGCTTGATTGTTCCAGCTACGAAGTGCCTACTGATTCAACAGGAGTTACAGATACGCAGGATTGGAATCCAAATTAACTCAATACACACTTTATGCATGACCTGCTCAAAGAGGTCGTTCAACGCTTGCCCGAGTCCCCTGGCATCTATCGATACTACAATGATGTCGATGAGCTGATCTATGTTGGCAAAGCAAAGAATATTAAGAAAAGAGTTACCAGTTATTTTAATAAGAACACAGGCGTAAATCGCAAAACGCTAAAACTTGTATCCGAAATAAAACGAATTGAATTTACCGTTGCGAACACAGAGTTTGATGCGCTACTTCTCGAAAATAATTTCATCAAACAAAATCAGCCTAAGTATAATATTCTATTAAAAGATGATAAGACCTTTCCATACATCTGCATATTGAAAGAACCCTTTCCAAGAATTATTTACACCCGAAAATACATACCCAAGCAAGGCGAATACTTTGGTCCTTACTCCAGCGTGGTGGCGATGAAAAATGTATTAGAGCTTGCCCGAAAACTATACTCAATTCGAACCTGCAATCTCTTGCTAAATCAAAATAACATTCAGCAAAAAAAATTTAGAGTCTGTCTTGAATATCATTTAGGAAACTGCAAAGGTCCGTGCGAAGGACTTCAAGATGAAAAATTATACCTCGAAGAAATCGCGCAAGCACGAAATATCCTCAAAGGAAATATCAATGTAGTCATCCAGTACTTCTCTGCAGAAATGAAAACGGCTGCTGAGAATATGGAGTTTGAAAAAGCACAGCGTTATAAACTAAAACTAGAGACGTTGGATCGCTTCCAGGCAAAGTCTCTTGTCGTAAATCGCGATCTTACCAACATTGATGTCTTTACCATTAGCAGTTTGCCTGAATATGCCTATGTCAATTACCTGCAGATCAAAGAAGGCTCAATTATATTTTCAAAAACGGTTGAAGTAAAAAAGAAATTAGATGAACCTGATGATGAACTCTTAAGTCTTGCAGTTCAGGAATTGCGCGATCAGGTAAAAAGTAGTCATAAAATAATCTTCAGCAATATCCCGATCTCAATTCTTGAAGACGGAATCGAAAATACCATTCCTCAAATTGGAGACAAAAAGAAGCTGGTTGCGTTGTCCATCAAGAATGCGCTTGAGTTACGGAAAGAACGAGAACTCTTTCGGGAAGGAAAAAAATCGAAGCAGAAAGAAACACTGCTCATTCTTCAAAAGGATATGCAACTACCCACACTTCCTTCAATTATCGAATGCTTTGACAATTCCAATTTACAAGGAACAATACCCGTAGCATCGATGGTGAGATTTGTGGATGGCAAATCGGATAGAAAGGGATACAGACATTTCAACATCAAAACGGTCGAAGGCCCAAATGATTTTGCTTCTATGAAGGAAATTGTTGGGCGCAGGTACAAAAGGATTTTAGAGGAAGCCGGAACTCTTCCCGATTTGATTATTGTAGATGGGGGAAAGGGACAGCTCAGCAGTGCATGCGAAGCGCTGAAGGAATTAAATATTTATGGTCAAATTCCTATTGCAGGTATTGCCAAAAGACTAGAAGAAATTTACTATCCTGAAGATCCATTGCCTCTGCACATCAATAAAAAATCGCCTGGTTTACTCTTGCTACAACAGATACGGGATGAAGCCCATCGATTTGCCATTACCTTTCACCGACTGAAAAGAAGCAAAGGTCAAATAACAACTGAGCTCGATGGATTAGAGGGGATCGGTAAAAAAACTGCAGAGAAACTCCTAAAAGAGTTTAAGTCGGTTAAGAAAATTAAAGAGGCTCCCCTGGAGGAACTTGAAAAACTAGTTGGCAAGAAAAAAGCGTTGAGTCTAAAAGGCATAGAATAGAAAAGGAGGCCGAAAGCCTCCTTTTCTATTAGAATAATTTTGAATTTTAGAATTCCCAGAGGTTGTGTTCTTTCTCCATTAACTTCATCTCTTCCCACTCCCTAGCCCAAACACCTTCTTGATAAGGACGTCCGTTGCCTGAGTATGTATCTTGAAGAGTTTCATCATCAGGATTTTGAGTTTTGTAAATGCTTCCATGGAACAGACGAAGTAAGAATGCGTCCCCAAAGTTTTTATTCTGAGCTGTATTTTGACGGTTAAACCAAACTGCCTTCTGAATATTATTTCTGAACAGCTTTTCCAAATCCTTATACTTAAACCAGCCTAATGAAATATCCAAAGTCGTTTGAGTTTTCGCTCCAGGGATAATTAACTCTATCGCTTGAATATCATAGTAGAGTCTTGATCTTCGTCTATCGAAAATCATATCCTCCATTAAATGCGCGGTACTAATGTCAGCAATCAAGTATTCCGTTCCGCTACCACTTCTGGTCACACCCCAGTTCTCACTTACATCCGCAGGTGTTGCTCCACGATTATCCTGTACAGCACGATAGTTTTTACCGTTATAGGCAATGATATCATCTGTTATATAGTCCGCTGCTGGATCCCAATTCGGGTACGTTTGAGCTTGTTCTTGAACCAACGCACTTAAAAAGTCCTCTTTAGACATTTTAGTAGTAAGTGAATCACTATTGTAAACATCTGTCAATTCGCCTGCCTTAACAGCTTCAATGACAAGTTTGGTTATCTCACCATTTTTAGCAAAGAAACCTTTGTTTTGCTTTTCCCGAAGGTCAATGTTTCTCCAAACCCTAACCTTATAAAGCTGCTCGTATAAAGCAATTGGGTTTAGGGAGTTTGGATTGTATTGAACCTCCAAATCCATAACCTCCTGGGCTAAAACAGCCGAGGTAAAAATGGTTAACGTTACTGCTAAAAATGACTTTTTCATAGTCTAGTTTATCTGAATGAATATGATTCCGCTTGAACCTTTAATATCTACTTTCTCTTCTTCGTCTTTAAAATTTCTTCTAGAGACATCCTTAATTTCAATAACTATCTTATCTCCAGGTCTTGCTTGTCCAATCCATGATCGAAGATCAGGATTCTCGTTAGTTCCTCTCAAGCTTTGAACGCTTGCTGTTCCACGGCCAAGAGCAATATCTGCCTTCTTAATTCTGTATCTCGCATCCTTTGGTACCTCTTGCTTGAAATTTTCCTCTGGCACCGCTTTGATAGTCAAATTACCTAGTTGATTTGCCTTAATACCCGTACGTAAATCTACAGGTGTAGAACCAATGTAAGCGATATACTTAGGTTCCGGGATGTTCTTCACATCAAAAGGTTGATCTCCAAGCTTAGTACCGCCATTGCTAACTGATACTGATATTTTCCGTTGCTTTGGAATAATTGTTACCATTCCTGCCTTGGCACCCTTGATAATTTCTGCACTTGCCGCAGAGAATGAAGGATTGTAATTAGTACCTAATGCTGGCACTTCGATGTTTACGGTGTTACCGCAATTCATATAAAGTGTTGGAGCGTTACCTGTAGTTACTCTAATAATGGGTTGAGCTACAAAGTATTCAATATTATCCTCAAAGTCTTGGCCTTTTACGGTAATCTTAGCCTTGAAAGATTTTTTAGCAATTCCGAATTGGTCGTATCCTCCGCCTTGCGCAGTAAATTCAACCTTGCCCATTTTCACACCACTCTTATCTTCTACAATTGGCAATTTTGCTCCGTCCTTAAAAAATTCTGAAGTCAAAGCACTTGAAGATCCTGTAAGAAACATCTCTGCTTCATACTTTGCACCAGCAGCAACGGTTGAAGATTTTGCTTTTACCATTGGGATAAACTTATCTAACTTAATAGTTTGAGCACCCGCGTCTTCAGCTAACTTGCTCAGCGCTCGAGACTCATACTCTAAAATTTCTGTTTCATGCTGAGTCACTGATGCTAATGCAGCAATAACTGGTGTATTTTCAAAGGTAAACACAATGAAGCTTTTACGCACATGATCCTTATCAGAAGCAAAGAACGGAATGTCCTTGGGGGCTTTTGCGATCTTGGTAAGAGGTGGTTGAATATTTGACAGCGCATTCACCTGAGTCACATAATCATTCAACAACTTCTCATAATTTTTACCTTCTGGATTTTTTGTATCCATCATCATCGTAGCCACCTTTGAACTATGATCATTAATGAGAGCATCATTCACCTCCTTGGTGTTTGATAGCTCCATCATTTTCAGTTTTAAGGCTTCAATAGAGGCTATTGTAGATTTCGTTAAATCGCGAACTTTCTGTGCATTTTGTTTAGCGGTGACAACACTTGTCGCTTGATTTTCACCTGCATCCTTTATGATTGAACCAAGGATTGTCTCGCTCTTTTTGTCACCCTCCTTGATCAAATTAGTAAGCGTCTCGTTAATGATTGCAAATTTTTCAAGAACCGCGTTACTTACCTGAAGCGCAAGAAGCGCAGTAAGAACGAGATACATCATGCCTATCATTTTCTGACGCGGGGTTTCTTTTCCACCTGCCATGATTCTTTTCTTTTAGTGTTTATTGAACGATGAAAATGAAATTCTAGTATTAAGCTTGTCCGCCACCTTTCATGGCTGTAAGCATACTGCCATAAACTTTGTTAAGGGCACTAAGATTGTCAGAAAGCTTACCAAGTTCGTTTGTAAACTTGGTCGTGTTATCACCAACCTTAGATAAACCTTGCATAGCACCAGTAAGACTCTCGTAGAATTTATTCATGTTCTTCACATGACTATCCGCATCCTTCAACTCCATTTCATAAACTGAGTTTAAAGCTGCCAAGTTCTTAGTAACCTTCTGAACTTGAGAGTGATATTCACCAGCATCCTTTGATGCGTCTGACATACTTGATACAGCTTTTATTGCTACATCATATGATTTATTCATTTCAAGAAGTTGTGTCGATGCTTTCTTAACGTTGGCGGCATACTCTGTAGTGGCAACACCTGCATCAGACAATGTATTCATCTTCTTAGCGGATTCAGCAAGATTATTCAAACCTTTTCCTAAGCTGTCAAGAAGTTCCGGACCTATTTTAGCTTTCTCTAAAGAAGCATCTAACTGCTGAGTAATCGAAGCACCTGTCTTGTTTGAGAGACGTGTCGCTACAGACGGAGCCTCATAATCTTCACCTAGTTCAGGATAAACTTTAGACCAATCCGGATCCTGATGAGCTGGCTCAAAAGCACTCAAGAAGAAAATAACGGCTTCTGTTGATAAGCCTATAAACAACATTTCGTCAGCACCTTCGAAATGGAGAATTTTAAACAATGCCCCGATAATTACGACTGCTGCACCAATACCATAAACCTTTGGCATTATGGTTTTGTAGAGAAGTTCAACAAATCCGCCTTTTTTCTTGCTCATTTTTCTAATGGTTTAAATTTAGCCTTTGATAATATTTAAAGATAAGTAGAGTTTTCAATTATTAAAATTCCTGACCAGATGAGCGGCCTAAGTGAGTCAATGCACAGCGGAAACCAATGTAGGCGCGAGTTGAGTCTTTAAACTCATAGGTACGTGTACCTGTCTCAAGATAGTAGGCAACGTCTTTCCAAGAACCTCCTCTAACAACTTTCTTAGGTGGAACTTTTGCATTGTATCTGCTGCTTTCTGGATTTGTTCTTTCGTCAATGTATTGCGGATTTAAATCCCAAACTGTTGGAACAGATGCCGGGTTAAAGTCATCTAAACACCACTCAGAAACATTACCTGACATATCGTATAGTCCATAGTCATTAGGGAAATAAGACATAACCTCTGCTGTGTATGCAAATCCGTCATCATAAAAATTACCACGACCAGGTTTGAAGTTTGCTAACATACATCCCTTTGAATTTCTGATGTATGGATTTCCCCAAGGATACTTTGCCATATCACGACCACCACGTGCTGAATATTCCCATTCTGCTTCTGATGGAAGGCGGAACTCAGGCATTGGAAAGTCTCCAACGCTCTTACGGAAATCATTCAAGTAAGCTGTTCTCCATTTTCCAAAGAATACGGCAGCATCCCAATTAACACCAACTACAGGATAGTTATCATAACCTGGGTGCCAGTAGTAATAATCCTGGATTGGATCACCCATGTGATGCGCGAAGTCTTTTACCCATGAAGTTGTATCTGGGTAATATTTCTGACGGAACGTCTCAGCATCTACAGTTTCAAAGCCTTCAATGCTTCCGTTTTCAACTAGGAAGAAATTAGTGAACTGTCTGTATTCATTATTTGTGATCTCAGTATCATCCATAAAGAATGAACCAATCGTTACCTGCTTGTTAAAGTTAATCTGGGTAGATGCAGGATCTTCATCGGCTTGACCCATGTGAAATGTTCCAGCAGGGATCGGCACCATTCCGTAAGGAATGGTCATTACCCAACCTTCACGGCCAGGAACACCTACTAACTCACCCTGATCATTGCCTCCTTTACCTCCGCCCATGCCGAGTAAACCACAAGCACTCACCGCAGCACCTGCCAGGATTAAGAGTAATTTTGAAGAAATCGATTTATTCATAACTTTTTTACGAGTTTGTCCTGCTAAAAATTTTTGAGCTTCGAAAGTTAAGGCTATTCACCTTAATTTTCAGAGATACGAATACCAAATTGAATAAAATCTTAAAAAAACCAAAATCATTTACCGGTTAGTGCCTATACCGAGGGGTTCGAACGACTTTTTTGCCGCTACCCGGATTCACCGGTAGCTCATAACTCAGCAGTAACTCCCACGATAAGAATTGCTTGGCATCTTTGTCAATCAAAACGAAATCAAAAGAAGAGCCTAAACGAAGTGACCTATCCTTCATAAAAGCGTATCCAAGCAATAAACTGGCAGCTTCTGATTGTCTAAACGCTAAACCTCCCCAAAGCTTGTCTTTATAATACGCTATTGTACTTAGATCAAATTGAGTTTTATTAAAATCGGATCTAACGGCTGTCGAAAAAAGAACCTTAAGATCAAAATTCATTTCATAATAATAACCTGCTGTTGCGTTAAGATGGGTAGCCAAAGCATTTCTTGTTACGTCTGTACCAAAATCAAATTCTGAGCGCAATAAATGATTCACCCCAACACCTACATAATATTTTTCTGCTCGAAAGAATGCGCCAACTCCAAGGTCTGGTCGGATTTGGGATGGATTACCCTTGGGTATTGCTGTATCGTCCGGATGAAGAGCTCGGTAAGCTTTTGAGTTGATGGATTGAGCATATATTCCTGCCTTTAAGGCGAGACTAAGTTTTGCATCTTTAATACCAATATGGTAGGCATACATGCCTTGTATCTCCAAATTATTTTGTGGCCCCAACTTGTCATTCATTACGTACGCGCCAAATCCACTCCTCAATTTAAAGATCGGGGTTGTAAAATTTACCATCTGTGTAGATGGCGCGCCCCCATCGTCAAAGCTGGCCTGGTAGCCTTGCCATTGGGTACGATGAATCGCAGTAAGCTTAGTAACACCTTCAACACCGGCAAAAGCGGGTGTAATGTAAAGGTTGTTAAACATGTATTGAGTGAAAAGCGCGTCTTGCTGAGCAAAAACACCCACACTCAAAAGTGTTAACAATAGGGTATAAAAAGTTCTTTGCAGCATTGAGTTTAAAAAATAGAATTTAAAGTAAACGTTTTTTTACGACACAATCAACAATTGTAATTAAAGTGTTGTAAAAAATATTACATTCTAAGATTCAATGAATGAAGTAGTTATTTGATTCCGTTAGCTCTCTTTATATATAATTCAAGTGCTCCAGTCATGGAAGGAGCATTTGGAAGGGGGGCTTCAATATCTAGAATTAAGCCTGCATCACGCACCGCTTTGGCTGTTGTCGGGCCAAATGCAGCAAGTCTCGTATTGTTCTGTCTGAATTCTGGGAAGTTTACTGAAAGAGAATTTATCCCGGAAGGACTGAAGAATGCAAGGATATCATAGAAAACCTCTTTCAGATCAGAAAGATCAGCCGCAACAGTGTGATAAATTATTCCTTCGGTATAGTTAAAGCCGCCATCCCGTAAAAAATCAGGAATATCATTCTTGCGAATATCAGAACAAGGGAAAAGATATTTTTCGTTCTTATGCTTCTTCAAAATCTCCAACAAATCTTGAGCAGTCTTCAATCCTGTAAAGATTTTTCGCTTGCGGATAACGATATACTTCTGAAGGTAATTTGATGTTTGTTCAGAAATACAAAAGTATTTCATATCCGCTGGCATCTCTAATTTGAGTTCCTGACAGATGTGAAAGAAATGATCTACTGCATTTCTGCTGGTAAAGATGATCGCTGTGTGATTGAGAATATCAATCTTCTGCTTTCTGAATTCTTTAACCGGAACAGGCTCTACTTGAATGAATGGCCTGAAATCAATTTTAAGATTATACTTTTCAGCAAGTTTTAAATAAGGAGAGTTTGGATCAGCGGGGGCTTCTTGGGTAACCAGAATACTCTTCACTTTGCGCATCCTGTCTGTAACAATTTCACTCATATCAACACGTAACGAATTCAGGCTTATTAATAAAGTAAGTTAATCGTTAATAGAAAGGGTATCAATTCTGTGGCACAAAGGTAGGAAAATAAATGAAACATTGATCTGCTATTGCGTGTCATCAATTTTAAAAAAATTAAAACCATCCACACTACAAGAATCCAGGCTACAAAAACAAATAGAGTAGCCAAAAAACCTTTTCCTTGCCCGTGACCAATAAAATATGTGAAGAGAATTACGGTAAGCGTTCCAAAAGTGACCAACAGCAGCCTTACCCAATTAAAAAAATGAATTCCCATCAAATCGGAGTACCCAAATAAAAAGGTGGCTACAAGGACAATCAATATCTTAAAAAAGAAAAATCCCAGTATAATCAGACTTAGCTGAAGCCATTGCACCATGGCAGAAGAAAATGTGTCAGCATAAAATGTTGTGGCAATAGAATATTGGGTTGGTATAAAATGAAAGATGATAATAAGGTAGTAGCCAATTATTAAGCTGCAAAAACAGTAGAATAGAATGCTTGTGCTGCTTGTAATACGTGAGTACACTTGCTTGTCATCACCTTCGCGAAGGGAAAATATTTTAGTAACAGAAAAATAATCTGTAGCCAGTTTAGGATTGAGTTGGATGATGACAATCAACATCATTAAGAGAATGAGCACTCCAACAATAGCGAAATCGCGAAACGATGAGAATGAAATGGGTAGAAAATCGGATGATGAAATTACTTTATGGGATAAAATTCCTGTGGATAACCCTCCCTCAACACTATTTTCCTGATGAACCCCGATAAGCACATCAGGTGTATTCACTAATGATTGAAGGCTATCAATCGATACGACAATTTTTGTTTCAGACGGATAAATTAGTTGGGCATTGACGAATAGAGCAAATGATTCTGTGCTTTCTATTATCAAGCTATCGCCTGAAAACTTAGAGACATCCAACCAAAAGTAAATAGTTTGAGCCTCTTCCTCTTTTTCATTGAAAGGTTTGTATGCAGCATTCTCGTAAATCAACCACTCTTTACGAAAATCCTTTTTCAATGTAAAGTCCTGCGCTTGTGACGTAATGACTAAGGACAAAAAAAAGAATAGGAATGCTTCCGCAGAGATAAGTCGAGTCATGTGGGTGCAAAAATATCAGAATATGGGCTTATATCCGAAATGCAACTAAGTTTGTCGCTAATATGGCTGGTCTTTATTTACATATTCCGTTTTGCAAGCAGGCTTGTCATTATTGTGATTTCCATTTTAGTACCAATCAGGAGAAAAAGTCGGAGATGATCCATGCCTTTGTGCGGGAAATCGAGCTTCAAAAAGATTATTTGAATGGTGAGTCTATAAACACCGTCTATTTTGGTGGTGGAACTCCTTCTCTATTATCACCTGAAGAGTTGGGGTTACTGATGGATGGCATCCGAAAATATTTTTCTGTGTATTCATCAACTGAAATCACTCTGGAAGCAAATCCGGACGATCTGACAAAAGAAAAACTTCTTCTACTAAAAGAGTCAGGCATAAACCGACTGAGTATTGGCATTCAATCTTTCGATGATGTGGTGCTGCAATTTCTGAGCCGCGCTCATGATTCAGTGGCCGCAGAAAATTGTGTTGGCCTGGCGCGCGAAGCTGGCTTTGACAATATCAGTATCGATTTGATTTATGCTATTCCAAACCAAGATCACAAGGCGTGGGCAAGAAATATAGAGCGCGCTTTAGCACTGAAACCGAATCATATTTCATCTTACTCGCTAACCATCGAAGAGAAAACTGCCTTCGGCCGCTGGGCTGCCAGCGGAAGGTTAAAGGTAATGGATGATGAGTTTGCGGCTGCTCAACTTATTATGTTGGTTGATAAATTGGAAGAGAATGGATTTGAGCAGTACGAGGTTTCAAACTTTGCCTTGCCCGGATTTCAATCGCAACATAATAGTAGTTATTGGAGACAACAGAAATATCTGGGCATTGGTCCAAGTGCTCACTCTTATAATGGAGTAAGCCGTCAGTTTAATATCAGCAATAATCATCTTTATCTTAAATCGATCGAAAAGAATAGCATTCCGGCAACGTTAGAGGTACTAACACAGGCTGAAATGATAAATGATTATTTGTTGACGACTTTGCGCACTTCCTGGGGTGCTAACCTGAAAATTCTGGAAGATAATTTCAATTATAATTTAATGGTTGAGCATGAATCGTACATTAAATCATTAGCCACAAAAGGGTTAGCTCAAATCGAAAATGGAAAGCTTATTTTAACCAAAGCAGGAAAATTGTTCGCTGACAAAATCGCTTCGGATTTATTTATGATCAACCCATGATCGCTAAAAGAAGTTTTGTATTTTTCGTTTCCATTATAACTCATGAAATCAAAGGAAGAAAAGAAAGTATACATGTTGCTCAAGTCAGTGATTTTTCATTATCACGGATTGGATGACGCTGAGAAAAAAGAACTCGACAAAACTGCTGATGAACTGGATGCTCATGAAGAATATAAATGGGCATTAGAATTTGTTGCCGAAGATTACATTACAGCATTTGATCGCGCCCGCGATTATTTAAATGACATCATTGGAGATTATCCAAAAGATAAAAGGATTGAACTTGTCAACATGGTTTGGCAAGCCAACAACTTGAAAGGGTATGTTACCGAAATGGAAGCTACCGCGATGCTTAAACTTGCGAAGGATTGGAACGTCCAGAAGGAACTAATAGAGTTAGTTCTTAAGTAAGCTTACGATCTGCTCCAGAAGAGTTCTAAAGACTCATCATATCCTTAAACTTCGCAGCCTGCCTTCTGCTTACCTCTACTTTATCACCGCCTTTCAATCTCACCATCAGTCCACCATTAAACCAAGGCTCTATTGCTTCTACCCAACTGAGGTTTACAATATGTTTTCTGCTTGCACGAAAGAAAGCACGCTCATCTAATTTTTCATCCAGCGCATTTAATGATTTATGAATCATCGGACGGTTAGTATCGAAATAAACTTTAATGTAATTACCATCTGATTCGAAGAGCCTTACATTCGTTAAACTCACAAACCAGCAACGCTCACCATCTTTCACAAAAACCTGATCGTTAAGTCCGAGTTTCTTTTCAGGGCCACGAACAGCTGCCAGTTTAGCACGTTCTTTATCCGCAAGCTTCAATATACTTTCGGCTAACCGTTCGGGTTGAATGGGCTTCAATAAATAATCGAGCGCATTTACTTCAAACGCTTTTAATGCGAACTCATCATAGGCCGTTGTAAAAATGACAAGCGGAACAGAATCCAATTCTTCCAATAACTGAAACCCGGTTTTGCCAGGCATTTGAATATCCAGGAACAAAAGATCAGGGTTAAGATCGTTCACCAACTGTATAGCTTCTTCAGCATTCATCGCCTCGCCCACCACTTCAATGCTGGGGTGCTCTTCTAACAACTTCATTAGTTCCTTGCGCGCCAGGCGCTCATCATCCACGATTAATGCTCTCATTGGTGTAGTGTTGAGGTATAATTATTTCAGTCAGTACAAAATTATCGCTTTCGTTTATAATCTTAAAGAAAGCTTCATCTCCATAAATTAGTTTCAACCGTTGAATGGTATTTTCAAGTCCAAGACCCGATTTACTTTTCTTTGACCCGTTAACCAAATGTCCGCTGTTGCGGATTTGTATTTTCAACTGACCGTTGTTTACAAAGGTTTTTACTTGCACGATGCCGCCTTGGGTAAGTTTAGAAACTCCATGCTTTATTCCGTTTTCGACCAAGGTTTGAATCATCAACGGAGGCACCAAAAATTTTTGGGACTCCGGATGAATATCAAATTCCGTTCTCAGTCTTTCCTCGAAACGAATACTCTCGAGGCCAAGGTAATCTTTTACAATTTTTAATTCATCATCAAAATTGGTCAATCCTTTTTTATCGGAGGCTAATGAGCTTCTCAGAATATTAGAAAGCTGGTTGATGGCTTGTTTTGATTTTGCAGGGTTCTCGTCTACCAATGCCCGGATACTATTCAATGCGTTAAAAATAAAATGCGGATTTAACTGCGATTTCAAATTGTTCAATTCGATCTCAATCATGGAAGCTTCGTACTTTAACGATTTACTGTATTGATCAAAATAGTGGTAGGTAAAGTACAACACAGACCAAAGAAAAAATATGACCGCATAAACGGATGACAGCCCTAGGATATTTTTGATATCAAAACCAATGCTTGTATCGAAAATGCCGAGCAGCAAACTCATGGGTAACCTCAAAAAATACGTTAGTAAGCCTAAGGCAAAAACACTAATTAGAATGAGAGGAATTAATTTCAGCATGTTCAGAAAAAGCCATCTCCATCGCTTTAAAAAATAGCGAAAGCCATGGGTCACCATCAGGAAAAGAAACGCCTCAAATAAAAAAAAGATAAGTCGCTTGGGATTAACTCTTCCGGAAGTAACGCCATTGGATACAATCTGGACAATCGCATAAAACAGCCATCCTCCGATTTGTAACGACCAATATATCCGCAGCTTGTTTCTCATTTGCTTTGGGCAAAATTAAGGAAACCGATGGATGCTATGACTGATTTTATTTGGATGGTTATAAGAACTTAAACTGAAGCACGTATAGGAAGATAAGTCCTGTGCTGATGATCAATACCCAGGTAATAATGGCTAATGTCTTTTTATATTGAATCAAGCGTGGTTCTAATGCCAATGTATTGGATACAAACGCAGATCCGGCTATAGTATACAACAGTGCCTCTAACCAATCCTGCTTCACCATATAGTAAATACCTACTCCTAAAAAAATCACTCCGAAAAGATATTGTCGTGTACGTGCATTCATAATATTATCTGGCAGTGCAACCAGCACCTTCCTTACTTTGATGAGTTCAATTTAATTCAATTCTGCTTTTAAAAACTTTCCTGTGTAGCTGGTGGGACTTTTTGCAACTTCTTCCGGAGTTCCGTGCGCGATAATGTATCCTCCTTTTTCTCCACCTTCGGGACCAAGGTCTACCACATAGTCAGCTGATTTGATTACATCCATGTTATGTTCTATCACCAATACGGTGTTACCTTTATCCACCAGCTTCTGCAAAACATCCAACAGGTGAGCAATGTCTTGAAAGTGAAGACCGGTTGTAGGTTCATCTAAAATGTAAAATGTTTTTCCGGTATCGCGTTTTGATAATTCAGTGGCCAGTTTCACGCGTTGTGCCTCACCTCCTGATAATGTAGTTGCGTGTTGCCCGAGTGATATGTATCCCAAACCAACTTCGCTAAGCGTTTGAATCTTTCTTAAAATCTTCGGTTGGTTTTCAAAGAATGTAACAGCTTCTTCTACTGTCATATCCAAAACATCTGAAATGGATTTTCCTTTGAAGCGTACTTCTAATGTCTCACGATTATAGCGCTTACCTTTACACGTCTCACAAGGCACATGTACATCCGGAAGAAATTCCATTTCAATCAATCGAAGTCCGGCACCTTCACATGTCTCACATCTTCCTCCTTTTACATTGAAAGAAAAACGACCGGTTTTATATCCTCTTATTTTTGCTTCTGGAAGGTGCGCGAATAAATCGCGTACGTCTGTGAACGCTCCTGTATACGTGGCCGGATTAGAGCGTGGTGTTCTACCAATTGGTGATTGATCTACTTCGATAACCTTATCCAACTTTTCAAGTCCTTCTACTTTTTTATGTTCAAGTGGTTCTGTTCTTGAATTGTAAAAATGTTTGTTCAGAATCGGAAAAAGTGTTTCATGAATGAGTGTTGATTTTCCACTACCTGAAACCCCTGTAATACACGTAAGCGTTGCTAACGGAATTTGCAGATCAACATTTTTTAAATTGTTTCCGTTTGCACCCGTCAATATGATTTTCTCACCAGTCCCTTTTCTGCGTTCGCCTGAAGTGTTTATACCTATTTTCCCACTGAGATATTTTGATGTGGTGCTATTCCCTTTTAAAAAAGTAGCGGGTTCCCCTTCAGCAACTACATGTCCTCCGTGTCTACCTGCTCCCGGACCAATATCAAGAATGTAATCTGACTCGAGCATCATGTCTTTGTCGTGCTCTACTACAATTACTGAATTGCCTAGGTCTCGAAGATCTTTTAATGCTTTGATAAGCTTAACATTATCGCGTGCATGAAGACCAATGCTGGGTTCATCTAAAATGTAAAGCACACCCACAAGTTGAGTACCTATTTGTGTTGCTAACCTGATTCGTTGTGATTCACCTCCACTTAATGTTCTGATGGGTCTATTCAGATTTAAATAATCCAATCCAACATCTAACAAAAAGCCAATGCGCTTTCTTATTTCTTTCAATACTTCAACAGCAATAATGCGTTGCTTTTCATTCAGGCGATTCTCTAATCCTTCAAACCATTTCTTCAGCGCAACAATATCCAGCACGGCTAAGTCAGCAATATTTTTATTGTTGAGTTTAAAGTGAAGTGATTCTTTCTTTAGTCGTGCGCCATTGCAATCCGGGCAAACTTTTACAACTGTAAAATCTTCTACCCATTTCTTTAAGGCTTCCGATCCTTCATCGCGTTGCTTCTCCAAAAAATTAATAATGCCTTCAAACTTTGTGTTCCATTCTGTGCCTGGATATTTAACTGAAGGAACAGCCACTGGCTCATCATCTCCATATAACAAAGAATGAAGAATTTCTTTCGGAATATCTTTTATCGGTGTACTTAAGGTGAGTTTATCTCTCTTCAGTATTGCTTCAATCTTTTTGAAAATCCAGATATCTCTATATTCACCCAAAGGCAAAATTCCTCCACGGCTAATGCTTAATTTTTTATCCGGGATAACAGATTGTTCTGTGATCTCTTCAATTTGTCCAAGACCATTACAGGTTGGGCAAGCTCCATAAGGTGAGTTAAATGAAAAACTATTGGGTGCGGGTTCGTCATATGCCAACCCTGTTTTTGGATCCATCAAAAATTTCGAGAAGTGATGCACACTTCCATTTTCTTCCATGGCGATGATAACACCTTTGCCTTCTTTCAATGCCTTGTTGATGGATTGCCCAATGCGTGCCCGATCTTTTACATCGGCTACAATGCGATCGACTACAACTTCTATATCATGAATTTTATATCGATCAAGTTGCATCTTGGCCGTGATCTCTTGCACCTCGCCATCCACACGAACTTTTGTAAATCCTGATTTTCTGATCTGAACAAACAATTCGCGATAGTGACCTTTTCTTCCCTTCACGATAGGTGCAAGTAGAATTAATTTTTTATCACGGAAGTTTTGAAGCAACGAGTCCAGAATCTGATCTTCTGATTGGCGGATCATTCGCTCACCTGTTAAGTAAGAGAATGCTTCGCCAGCGCGCGCAAATAATAAGCGCATGAAATCGTAAATCTCAGTGACCGTACCTACTGTAGATCGAGGATTGCGTGAAGTTGTCTTTTGTTCAATTGAAATAACCGGGCTCAATCCATTGATCTTATCCACATCGGGTCTTTCAAGATTACCCATAAAGCTTCGCGCGTAAGCCGAGAAACTTTCCATGTACCTACGCTGGCCTTCTGCGTAAATGGTATCGAAGGCAAGCGAAGATTTCCCGCTTCCGCTAATGCCCGTAATAACTACAAGCTTGTTGCGTGGGAACTTAACACTGATGTTTTTGAGGTTGTGCTCGCGGGCACCAATTACTTCAATATTATCATGACCAGTCTGGTCTTTTACTTTCTTTGCTGCTGTTGCGTTGGCCATGCCTGAATTATAAGAAGGAATACAAAAATGAACGGCATTAAGTTGCGGTACAACTAAAAAATAAAATAGTAGGGAAGAATCTTCTGACCTTAAAAGACAAAGCTGAGATTTAGCAAAACAGATTGGATATTGGCCTTTCCTTCAAATAGCACATGGTAGGTCTTATCTTTCAATTGAAATCCTTGAGTCTGGTTGGTTTGTGGATCAACAACCCAATACTCCTTTACCCCAAAACGTTCATACAATTCCTTTTTCTTCACCAGATCGTGATCTTTATTTCCAGGGGAAAGTATTTCAATCAACAAATCAGGTACACCATGAATATGACCATTTGGTTCCACAATGTTTGCGTTCGCCTTGAGTACTACAATTATATCCGGCTGAACCGCATTGCTGCTCTCATCCAGATAAACATCGAAAGGGGCAACGAAAACTTCTCCTGCACTTTGCTCTTCCAGGTAAGTGAAGAGAACATTATTAATTTTGTTAAGAACGCGTTGATGCGTTGATACGGGTGATGGTGACATATAAATAACGTTTTCTATTAATTCTGCCAACGTACCCTCCGGGAGGTTTTTATAAACCTCCATAATTGTTCTGGGCGGGGATTCTATCAAGGATTTCATTTCAATAAAGATACAAACAAATTCAATTTCATTAAGGCATTTCCTTACCCATCACCACCTTCAACATCTCAAACCAATCTTGCATGTCCATTTCAATATCAATGGCTTTTGCGCTTTCAATGATACGCTCCGGATTTGTAGTCCCTATTACAGGAAAGATCTGTGATGGATGACGCAATAACCATGCTAGTGAAAGCTGTGATTCTGTTGCTTGATATTTAGTTGACTTTGAAAACAAATCTCCTTTATTCTCACTCACCAATTTACCTCCACCCAAAGGCGACCATGCCATGGGAGAAACTTTGTGTTTCATCAATACATCTACACCTCCATCAAACAAAGGATCGATACATGACAATGAAATTTCAAGCTGATTGGTGACGAGTGGAAACGACATGTAGGATTGCAACATTTCAAACTGCGTTGGTGTAAAATTGGAAACACCAAAGTGCAACACTTTTCCACTTTGCTTTAACAAACCAAATGCTTCAGCAACTTCTGCAGGATTTAATAATGGATCAGGACGATGAATCAACAACAAATCGATATGATCAGTATTCAACATCTTCAATGAATTCTCTGCTGCCCACAGAATGTGTTCTTTCGAAGTGTCGTAATGTTTCACCCAGGTATTTGGGCGCTTCGCTGATTTGAACTTAATACCACACTTCGTTACCAACTCCATTTGATTGCGAAGTGAAGGATTTTTCTTCAATACATTTCCGAAATTTTCTTCGTTGCTGTGATCGCCATAAATGTCGGCATGATCAAATGTGGTGATGCCAACCGAAAGCGAAGCATCAATTAATTTTTCAATCTCTGTTTCGGGTAAATTCCAGCGCCAGGCACCACTTATAATACGAGAGAATTTTGGACCGGATGAGTGAAGAGTGCTGTGTTCCATGAATAATTTTTTATTTGTGAGCAAAGTCTTCAATTAAATTTCAAGTTACAAACACTGTATTCTTAATAATGTTACGCATCACCTTAGTCGCTTCTGCTTCCCTTTGTGATGCTTAGAGTCTTCGTGCCCTTGTGGCAAAACTGAGCCAATTTGTTTTTGCCACTAAGACTCAAGGGCACAAAGAAACACGAAGGTTAATATGAGTTTCTAAATAATCGTATCAATTAATTCTTGGGCGACACGCTCGGCTGAAAGTAGCGCACCATTAATTGTTCCGGCATCACCACTTACATCAGTGGCTTCTCCGGCAAAGAAAAGTTTTTCACTTACCGGTGCTGAGAGATTAATGCGATCTTGATTTGTGCCACCTGTTTTTATGTATGATGTTCCCCCTTTTATAAAAGGCTCTTTCGTCCAGTCTTGAATTATGGTCACCATGTTGTTGTCATCATCTCTGCGAATATTCTGTGTTGCCTTTCCGCTAAAGATCGAATCCAACTCTTCAAGAACAACCGGAATCATTCCACTTCCAAGCGCAGAAAGTTGTTCTGCTTTTGGTCCGGCAATGGTGATGTTCATCGTTTTGGTATACTGGCTTCTTCCATTACCAGTATTAAAATATTCCGGAGCTTGAACTCCTCCATATAAAAATCCTGAAGACGCTCCCCAGAAGTTTGCTTTATATTCAAACACCAATCGAATGCATGCATCCATGCCCATCCGCGAAAGCGCTGTAGATTTTATTGATGGAAGAGCAGGTGAAAAAACAATATCGCTTGCTTTGAGTATGGATATCGGAACGGCAACAATCACTTTATCTACTTCCTGAGAGAATGGCTCACCATTTTGCAAACCTGTCAATAGAATTTTTTCACCTGTGTAATTTATACTCTGAATTACGGTATGCAATTCAACATTAGGAACAATAGCACTGAACCGCGAGGTAAGCGCATCTTCCATTGGATTTTGTTTTAAAGTAAGCTGAGTAGCATTTCTTGTACGTAACGAAGTTGATTCACTCAGAGCGGTGATACCCAGCCGATCATTTGATGTTCCGTATGAATTGCCTAACCATGAATTTAAAATGGCCTGCACGCGCGCATTGATGGATTGGTTTTGAATTGCTTGCTGCACGGATACATTCCCTCCTGAATACGAAGCAAGTTGATCAACAAAATTTTTCGCTGCAATAAAATCAGCATCAACACTAGCGGTTGATCCTTCCGCGAAAGCGCCATCCAGAAAATAATTATCTGTTCCAAGTGTACTCGACTGAACAGTTGGAATTTTTAATTCATTAACAATTTTTGCCCATATAGAATCAATTCCCATAATTCTTTCGGCACCTAATTCAGTAGGAAAATCATTATTTGGGAAATTGGTTGGATCAAATAAAAGCGCATCCGTAGCCAAATCATTTTGACGTAAATTTTTTATTCTTCCTCCAACACGACCTGACGCTTCAAATACCTTTACGCTAATTCCTTTCGCTTGTAAAATATCAGCCGCATACAACCCGGCTGCACCTGCTCCAATGATGGCAACAATACCATCATACTGAATGGCAGGTTTCGGATCAAAGTCTTTGCATGAACTTAACCACGAAGGCAAAATAAATCCTGCTGAAACTCCAAATCCAATTTGCTGAATGGCTTTTCTTCTATTCACCTTCTTTATTTTTGGGAAAGATAACGATCGCTCGACTTTTAGGAAAATATAAACGATTTTCGATGAATGAATGCGTTTGAGCGACCCCAAATAAAAAAAGTGGCTGTTATTGGCCCCGAGTGTACCGGCAAATCAGAGCTTTCCAAGTTTCTGGCGGAACATTTCAAGACTGAATATGTTCCCGAATATGCGCGCGCATATGTTGATCGGTTAGTTCATCCATACGTAGAAGCTGATTTATTAAAAATTGCCCACGGCCAGTTACGTCTCGAAGATGAGAACTTAATTGACAGTAATCGGTTTATGGTTTGTGATACAAATTTATACGTGATTAAAATCTGGAGCGAGTTTAAGTTTGGTTCATGCGATCAGGAAATTCTCGATACTATTGCCACACGAAAATATGATCTGTACTTATTAACCAATGTTGACCTTCCGTGGCAGGATGATCCGCAGCGAGAACATCCAACCAGGCGCGAAGAACTTTACCAACTCTATTTAAATGAAATGAAAAATCAGTCTACACCTTTTGTAGAAATAAAGGGCGAGCGTGAGCAGCGCAGAAAAACGGCTATTGAAGCTATCGAGAGAACGTTATTGAGCTAACATGCCGGACGAAAAAAATTCTTCAGTAAGCGGACCTTACGCTTCTCTTCAGTTAAAAGATTTTAGACTTTTTATTTTGGCGCGCACGTGCGTAGTGTTGGCCACTCAAATCCAGGCAACTGTAGTGGGTTGGCAGATTTATGAAATCACACATGATGCTCTGTCGCTTGGATTAATAGGAATGGCCGAAGCAATACCTGCCATTACGGTTTCACTTTATGCAGGGCATGTAGTGGATATAATTGAGCGGAAGAAAATTCTTCTGATCACCGTTTTCATTTTATTGTTTTGCTCTGCATCGCTTTTATTCTTTACTACCTCCCCTGGCAATTTCTTTTTGTCCTACGGTGCGATTCCGATCTACTCCGTCATTTTCATTAGTGGAATTGCCCGTGGTTTTTTATCACCCGCCAATTTCTCCTTCATGCCTCAACTTGTTCCGCGGCATCTTTATGCAAATGCCGTTTCATTAAACAGCACTTTCTGGCAAGCTTCTTCGATTGGCGGGCCAATGCTTGCCGGATTTATATATGCTTTTTATGGCATTACTGTTTCATATTTAGTGGACACCTTGTTGGTGAGCGCTGGTTTATTTTTCTATTTCTCCCTTCCACGCAAACCAATACCTCCGGCTTCTGACGAACAAGGTATTATTGAAAAAATTAAAGCAGGATTGAAATTCGTTTTCAAAAATGAAATTGTACTCAGCGCCATTACCTTAGATTTATTTGCAGTGCTTTTTGGAGGCGCAGTCGCTTTGCTTCCAATATTTGCTGGTGAGATATTAAAAGTCGGCCCTGAAGGTTTGGGGATGTTGCGCGCTGCTCCGGGCATTGGTGCCGTTCTCATGGCATTGTATATTACGCACAATCCCATTCAGAAAAACATCGGCAACATCCTGTTATTATCTGTCGCTGGCTTTGGACTTTGTATGATTGGCTTCGGTTTGTCTTCCAACTTTTGGTTATCACTAGTCGTATTGATGATGAGCGGAGGCTTCGATAGTGTAAGCGTAATAGTGCGCAGTACATTGATTCATACCCAAACACCAGAGAATATGAAAGGCCGAGTATCAGCAGTGAACAGTATTTTTATTGGTTCATCGAACGAGATTGGCATGTTTGAATCGGGCGTGGCTGCACGATTGATGGGTGTTGTCCCTTCTGTTATTTTTGGTGGATGCATGACCTTGCTTGTGGTTGGTGTAACCAGTCGCGTTTCAAAATCGCTCAGAGCACTTCAACGAGTTCAGTAACTTTTATAATACATCATGGAAATATCAATCAACACACCCGCTCTTTTATTTCCTGCCATTACATTGTTAATGCTTGCATATACCAATCGGTTTCTTGGGCTGGCATCATTGATCCGTAACCTTCATGTGAAGTACAAACAAATTCAGGAAGATCGCGAAAAGATACGCGCTCAGATCACAAACCTTCGCAGAAGATTAATGTTGGTAAAGTACATGCAAGCCAGCGGCATAATAAGCTTCTTCTTTTGCGTGCTCTGCATGTTTACATTTTACATTGAACAACAAACCTGGGCTTTTGGGCTTTTCGGATTGAGCCTGCTGTTCTTATTATTATCACTAGCGCTTTCTCTGAATGAAATTTTTATCAGCACACGTGCACTTGAAATTGAGTTAAAGGATATGGCAGAAGAATAGCGAATGTGAAGTGCTGAATTTCAAACATGAAGTTGTGAGTTATTGGAAGAATATAAAAAATCCCGTAAGGATGGTGTTACGGTAGAATTTAAAACACAAAATATGATAAGAATGTCTATTCCGCAAAACATGAGGATCATATTCTGATGTCCAGATGATACAAACCAAACAACTCGTTTATGGCAAACACCTATTCACAGCTAAGCATCCATTGCGTATTTGCAGTTAAGGGTCGAGAAAATGTTATCACAAAAGATTTTCGCGATGATCTCCATCGCTATATGTCCGGCATTTTGAAAAACGATGGTTCATTCCCACTAGCGGTCAATGGTTGGCTGGATCATGTTCATGTCTTTTTTGAATTACCCGTTACTATGTCTGTGTCAGACCAAATGAGAATGCTTAAGGCCACCTCTTCGAAATGGATCAATGATAACAAGATTGTTAAAGGTAAATTCAGTTGGCAGGAAGGTTATGGTGCTTTCTCCTATTCCCGTTCTCAACGGCATTCCGTTACCGAATATATTATCAAGCAGGAGGAACATCATCGGAATCAAACGTTCAGAGAAGAATATTTAGGTCTGTTGAAAAAGTTTGAAATTCCGTTTGACAACAAATACGTTTTTGAATTTTATGATTAGTTTTAAATCATAGGGTCATCCCTCCGGGATTTTGTTCTTCACCATCAATCACATCTACCATAAGATCGTCCCGCTGGGACTTTAATCTAATTGATTAATTCGTTTCTACCGTAGGATCGTTCCTCCGGAACTAAGCATTCAATCAAATCCCGTAGGAATGTCTCATATGGTAGCAAACAAAATAAATTGGCCATCAATCGCGTAGGGATAATCCTATGCCTTTCATCAAAGTCTCAACCGTAGGATCATTCCTCAGAAGTTATCATTCAATCAAATCCCGTAGGGATGTCTCATATGGTAGCAAACAAAATAAATTGACCATCAATCCCGTAGTGATGATCCTATGCCTTTCATCAAAGTCTCAACCGTAGGATCATTCCTCAGAAGTTATCATTCAATCAAATCCCGTAGGGATGTCTCATATGGTAGCAAACAAAATAAATTGGCCATCAATCCCGTAGGGATGACCCTATGCCTTTCATCAAAGCGATCAAATTACAAATTCATCAAATTAAAAAAATTAGTTTCCGAGCTAATGCTTCTCACGATCAAATGAATTCTGAAAACATATTCTCGCGTTTAACCTTTGCTCACTTCAAAATCCCCTTTTTAAGGGAGAAGAAAGTCATTCCCTTCTTTCATTTTTACATCAACAAAATTCAACACACAACAATTGAAGAGATAAAAAATGTCTTCATGCAATTACGCAGTTGGTAAAGAGAGCATTGTGCAAAAGAATTGATCGCGTCTTCTTGAAGATCTCAATGTATAGGAAGTAAACAACAGACTTAAACAATAATCAAACACAAACAACATGAAAAAAATTATTAGTTGCGCATTAATCTGCACGCTTCTGACATTCATCAGTTGCGTAGAGGAAGCAGCCCTCATTGAACTAACGGTAAGTACTGATACGCCATCCAATATTACAGACCAGGATGCAACCTTGGGAGGCGATATTGTGATCGAAGGCGAAAGTGCAATAACCACCAAGGGAATTTGTATTGGCTTAACGGCAAACCCTACTATTGATGACGTGAACAATTTCGTAGATGAGTTAGGAAGTGGAACAGGAGCCTTTGCGGATAATTATTCTGGTTTTGATCCCAACACAACATACCATGTAAGAGCGTACGCCACCAATAGCAATGGAACATTTTATGGTGAAGATATGTCCTTCACAACATTAGAATCGACAGGATGTCCGGTTGTGAATGTAACTTCTAACATCTCATCGCCTACAACATGGACCGCTGATAAGCTCTATGTCATTACCCAAAATATTTCGATTACGTCTACGCTCACTATCGAAGCAGGAACCATTATTAAAATAGATAATGCCCGAATTCGAGTTGATGGTTCCGGAAAAATTCTGGCCAATGGAAATGGCTCCAACAGAATTGTATTCACTTCTCTGTTTGATGATACCTATTGTGGTGATACGAATGGAGATGGCGCTGCAACCACTCCAAACAAAGGAGACTGGACGAGCATCTATTTAAACGGAGGCACGGGTAATACTTTTAAATACTGCGACTTTCTATATGCCGGCTTAAGCGATGGAGGATATAACAACACCGTTCTGATTAGTGTAGCAGGCATCTCCTTTGAATTTGATAATTGCACTTTTGCGCACTCGTTATCCGGTGCGAGTTCCACAGCCTTTGCTTTTCATGGTGGAAGTTATATGATAGACCCCACTGTATCCAAGTTTACAAATAATGCATTCTACGACAACGACAGGCCGCTATTTATTAATACATACTACAATCTTAGCACCACCAATATTTTTCATAACCCCGCTAACGCTAGTCAGAAAAATACGAGAAATGGAATTTGGTTATACAATGATACCAAGCAAGGCGCTACTATAACATTTGGTGTTACTGAAGTACCCTACGTAGTCACAGCATTTTTTAATGGTGGAGGAAGTGGTGCTACGGATGTTGTGAATATCAGTGCAAATGTGATCCTCAAATTTGAAAATACCAGTGCCGGCATTTCAAGAAGTGCTTCCAGACAAGTAAACCTGAACAGCACTGCTATTCTAACCTCGATGAGAGATGATGCACGAGGTGGTGACACCAATGGTGATGGTAGTGGAAGCACTCCTGCAAACGGAGATTGGGATGGGTTTTACAATTACGACAACACCTCCTATTTAACCGGTGCTAATATTTTCTTTGATGCTCATTAGACATTGAGCGCAGAACGTACATATCTATAAAACAAAAAGCATCTCAGTTTAGACTGAGATGCTTTTTTATAATGAAAAGTCCTTGGATTAAAACTTGGTTCGATCCAATTCCGGTATTCGATCAAAAAGTTTGATGGCTTGCAATAAAATCTCATTGGTTTCATTTATTACCGGATAGTAGCCTTCATTGCTCCAAATCTTTCTCGCGATCTGCGCTTTAATGTGAATCTGAAATAGTTTTTTGCGCTGGCTTAATTCTCTGCGATCAGGCTTTACACCGTTGCGTTCCCCCACCTTCACTAAGTCTGCCAGCATCTGATCGCTCACTACAAATTGATTTAAAAAATTATCAAAGCCTTTCTTTTCTAATGTCTCTTTGTTTTTCTGTGCAAATCCAAATGTAAATTCAAAAATAGAAATAGAAGTGTACAGAGCATTGAGATAATGACTATTCAATGAAGTATCGAGGGGCACAAAATAGTCTGGCATAATACCACCTCCGCCATACACTGTTCTTCCGTTTTGTGTTTTGTATTTTAACGAATCGTTAAACTTAATACTATCGGAATGGAAAAACTCACCATGATTATATCGGCTGATGATATCCTGTCCGTACGCATCTTCATCTTCGTATGGTTTTTGAATTGATCTCCCGCTTGGTGTATAGTAGCGCGAGATGGTGAGGCGAAGTTCTGATCCATCACTTAAATCGAATGGAGACTGAACGAGTCCTTTACCAAAACTTCTTCGTCCAACGATCAATGCACGATCGTTGTCTTGTAAAGCCCCTGCTAATATTTCAGATGCCGATGCACTTCCTTCATTCACCAAAATGATCAAATCACCTTTTTCAAATTCACCTTTAGCTGTTGACATTGCATCGGAATCATACTTTTTGTCTTTGCCGTGGGTGAATACAATTTTTTTATCAGCCTCTAAAAAATCATCGGCCATGTCAATTGCGATGTTCATGTAGCCGCCTGGGTTTCCCTGAAGATCAAGCACGAGTTTCTTCATGCCCTTCTCCTTCAGTTTTTTCATTGACTGCTGAAACTCATCATAGGTGGTGGCGGCAAAACGATTTACTTTGATGTAACCGATTTCCGTATCAATCATGTAGGCCACATCAACAGAAAATTGAGGAATCTTATCCCGGATAATGGTGTATTCAATCTCTTTGTTCTGGCGCAGCATGGTCACTTTCACTTCAGAACCTTTCGGACCTTTCAACGCCTTCATCACATCAGGCGATGTAACTCCCACACCTGCCATGTTCTTACCATCAACCACTATAATCTTATCGCCTGATTGAATACCCAGCGCTTCTGAAGGTCCTCCACTAAGGGGCGATACAACTGTAATGGTATCGTTAAAAATATTAAACTCGATGCCAATGCCTTCGAAGTTTCCACGAAGATCTTCATTTGCAGCAAGGCGCTCAGAGGCGGGTATATAAGAAGAGTGCGGATCAAGTTTGTTAAGCATGGTCTGAATTGCTTCATCCACCAGCAAGCTTGTATTCACTGTATCTACATAGTCGTCTTGCAATTGAGTCAATACATCACGAAGCTTTTGTACATCCTTCCCCACTTCACTCGAACTTTTTTTAGTATTGAAGGTGGCTCCTATAAAAATTCCGGCTGCCAGGCCCAAACACAATACCAAAGGCAATTTTATCTGATTACTGGAATTCTCTCTTTCACTCATAAAGCAACATTAGTAAAACTATAACGAAGTGCGAAAATAATGGTTAGAATGAAAATTCGGGTGGAATTGAACTAGAAAGAACGAAGAACAAGGAACGAAGTACGAATAATCTTACCTTGTAGCTCTTACTTTGTGCTTCGATTTACTTTATCTTTACCTGAAGCATGAGTCGCGAAGCATTAAAAGACAGGCGTATTTCGGATCTGGTGGATGAAAATTACATTCACGCATACGTGCTATTCTATTTTGGCATTCATTTCTACGAATATTCTTCCCTTACCCTAACTGAAGTATGTGAGCAACGCGGATTAAAAGTAGCTCGTGTGGTGAGTGAACTGGAGTCCCCTATTCATTTGCAGGAGGCTGATCTTCCATTAGTTTCTTACCCAATCGATCTCATTATCGAATATTTGAAGCACGCACATTTTCTTTTTATCAAACATAAACTTCCTTACATATCACGATTGGTTGAAACATTTAAAGCCAAGCATGCTGACTATGTTTCGGTAGAGCGCGATTTGAAAATTGTTCTTCCGCTTTTTGTTGAAGATTTTATCGAACACATCTATGAAGAAGAAGATACACTCTTTGGTTTTATTCAAGCACTTGAGCGTGCATCAAAAAATCAATATCGCCCAACGGGTTTGTATTATCTGCTAGAGAAAAACTCTGTTCAGAAATTCGCCATGGAACACGAAGTGCATGACGATGAGATGGAAGGCATACGGAGAATTACAAAAGATTATGCGCTCACACAAGATGCGCCTCTTCATGTTAAGGTATTGTATAATGAACTGAAGAGTTTCGAGAAAAGTCTGATCACCCACGCCCGTATCGAAAACGAAATACTCTTTCCTAAAGCGATGGCATTGGAGCATACTGTTCGTCAAGCCTTCTTTGAAAAAACAAAACACAATTAAAATAGTAGGCAGTAAGCAATAATCAGTAAGCAACTTGCCTACTGATTATTGCTTACTGCCTACTTTAACATTACTCAACTCTAAAACAATATAAATTCAAAACATGGGAAGAATACTTGCCGTTGATTATGGCCTTAAACGAACGGGTCTAGCAGTAACTGATCCCCTTCGAATTATTGCCACGGCTTTAGATACGGTACCTACTCTTGATCTTCTCAAATACCTTACTGCCTATCTTCAAAAAGAAAAGGTTGATGAGTTTGTTGTGGGTATGCCAAAAACATTACTGAACGAAGATTCTGAAATTGCCCCGCAGGTAAGAACCTTTATTGAAGTGTTGAAAAAAACTTTTCCCGACAAGCCCGTTCACCTGACAGATGAGCGCTTCACATCCCGAATGGCGATGCGCACCATGATTGATGGCGGAATGAAAAAGAAAGACCGTCAGGTAAAAGGTAATGTGGATAAGATTAGTGCTACGATTATTCTTCAGTCGTTTCTTGGTGCTTAGTTGGTAATATGGATTTGAGTTTGTGCACCACACTGCTAGCCGTCCACAAACGACTGTCGACAGTTGTCTGTGGACTTGAACTTTAAACCCGAAACTTTAAACTTTGAACTCAGAATCCTAACTTTACGCCATGATTTATCCTATCGTAATGTATGGCGACCCGGTGCTGAGGCAACGCGCAAAAGAAATCAAAGTGGGTTCTGTTATTCAGCAGTTAATTGATGATATGTTCGAGACCATGCACGGTGCCAGTGGCATTGGGTTAGCAGCTCCACAAATTGGCAAAGACATCAGGTTGTTTGTGGTAGACGGAACCATTCTGGATGAAGAGCCTGAAATGCACGACTTCAAAAAAGTATTTATCAACGCACAGATCACCGAAGAGACCGGAACTCCGTGGGAATTTGAAGAAGGATGCTTGAGCATCCCAAACATCCGCGAAAAAATTTCGCGCAAAGCCAAATTGAAGATTACGTATTACGATGAGAACTGGAACAAACTTGAAGAGCAATACGATGGCATGAAAGCCCGCATCATTCAGCACGAATACGATCACATAGAAGGCAAAATGTTTGTAGACTACCTTACGCCATTAAAGAAAAGATTATTGAAAGGTAAGTTGGCTGATATTTCAAAAGGGAAAGTGGATACGGAATACAGAATCATTGCTCCATTAAAGAAGTAGTCTTATTGAGTAGTTTTTAATCTAATCTTATGAGATACTTATTTATCGTATTCGCTCTATTACCCACTTTCGGCTCCTCAGCCCAAAACGCTAATTCCGTAAAGAAGTTTCCATTCCAGGTTCTTTATGCTGAGAATGCAAAAGACAAAAATGGCCAAGTCTTAAAAAGTCTAGATCTTGTTTCGGTCAGTGACGTTCTAACTGTTAGCGAAAACGGAACGCTTTCATTAATTCATTACTCTGGATTTCCAATTGAAACAAGTGGTGACACTATTATTATTATCGTTAAGGGTTTGCAAGATTTAATTGTAGACCCCGGACAAAAAAGTAACCTCTATACTTCTTCTCCTGATCTTGGCCGACTTTTCATAATGGACAGCAAACTTGTGAAGAAGAGAGTAATCCCCTTCAAATATGATTGCTCCGATTGCGAGTCGAAATTAAAAATCATTTATCCTCCAAATTTCAATATGCTTGGTTTGGACTTCAAAGATGATTTGTGTTTCACATGGATGCCCAATAAATCAAAATCTTATAGGGTAGAAATCAAAACGATGTTTGAAGAGCCTCTTGATACCATTGTCGTAACCAGCAATGAACTACGATTGAATAATCAAGAATTCAAGATATTGCGAAAAGAAGAAAATCACATGCTGGCTTTCATTAGCGATCTTGAAAATAAGCATCATTCACCCTATGTAGTACTAAAAAAATCTCAATTAAACACCTTGGAATTCCCGTATGCTTGTAATCTTAAAAAAGCAACATTCGCTTTAATGGCGGGTTTATACATTGAAACATTGTCAAAGAACTATCTCGTTGAAGCTGAAAAGTATTTTGAGCTTGCAACAGAATTATCGGATAAATCTTTCTACAAGGAAATGTTAGCTAATTTTAGAAAGAGAACGGAAAAATAAAATTTCATATGCAAGTTCACTCCCGCCTTCCGGATGTAGGCACATCAATCTTTGCTATTATGTCCGGCATGGCGAATGAATATGGTGCCATTAATTTATCACAAGGCTTTCCTGATTTTAATATTGATCCAAAAATTATTGAGCTGGTGCATCAGAACATGCTGAAGGGCAACAATCAATATGCACCTATGCCGGGTGTGCCCGCGTTGCGAAATGTAATTGCTGATGTCGTTTTCAATTCCTATCAACATCGTGTCAATCCGGATACGGATATAACCATAACCGCTGGAGCAACGCAAGCCATCTTTGCTATCATATCCGCTTTCGTTAATCCGGGTGATGAAGTCATCGTATTTGATCCGGCTTACGATTCATACAATCCGGCCATTCGTTTAAACGGAGGTATACCCATTCACATCAACTTACAACATCCTGACTTTTCTATCGATTGGAATTATGTGCGCACAAAAATTTCTTCCCGCACAAAAATGATCATGATCAACACGCCACACAATCCAAGTGGTGCTGTATTGAAGGAAAGTGATTTAAAAGCGTTAGAAAAAATCGCATTGGAGTTTAACCTCATCGTGTTGAGTGATGAAGTGTACGAACGATTGATTTTTGATGATGTAGTTCATCAAAGTGCATTGCGTTTCCCTGCATTGGCTGCTCAAACCCTTGCTGTATTTTCTTTTGGCAAAACTTTTCATGCTACAGGTTGGAAGGTAGGATATGTAGTTGCACCAGAATATTTAACACGCGAAGTGCGCAAGGCTCATCAGTTTATGGTGTTCAGTGTAAACACACCGGTGCAGCACGCTTTCGCGGAATACATGAAAACTCCGGAGCATTATTTATCTCTTGGAGATTTTTATCAGCGAAAGCGCGATTTTTTTCTCAATCAAATTAAAGGTTCATCCTTTGAGCCATTACCTTGTGGTGGCTCGTACTTTCAATTGCTTTCTTATCGGGGTATTTCCGCAAAACCAGATTTGGAAATGGCAGAAGAGCTGACCAAGAAATTAAAAGTAGCCTCTATTCCCATTTCCGTTTTTTATCAGGATAAATCCGACCACCACGTATTGCGTTTTTGCTTCGCCAAAAAAGAAGAAACCCTCGAAAAGGCGTGTCAGATACTCAGAAAGCTATAATCCCTCCATTCTTAAATTCCTAACATTTTTTCTCTAGTCAAAGTCGCATCCATTGCGTTTCTTTGCGACCGAATCACAGGTAGTATGCAAGACTTAAAAATCACTTTAATCCAGTCGGATCTTCATTGGGAGGACCCAGAGGCCAATTTGTCGATGTTCGAAGAGAAAATCTGGCAAGCAGGAACCTCCACGGATGTGATTATTTTGCCTGAAATGTTTACCACGGGCTTCACCATGGCGGCTTCCAAAATGGCTGAGCATATGAACATGCGCACCTTTAAATGGATGAGGCAAATGGCTGATCAGACCGGTGCATTAATTTTGGGAAGTTACATTACTACCGTTCACGATCGCTATTACAACCGTTTGCTTTGGATGGAACCAGGGGGTGCATTCAAAACCTACGACAAGCGCCACCTTTTTAGAATGGCTGGCGAACATAAAACTTTTTCTGCTGGCGAAAGTCCTCTAATTGCCACTTGGAAAGGCTGGAAAATTTGCCCCCTAATATGTTATGATTTGCGTTTCCCGGTATGGAGTCGCAATACCTGGGATCCTTCTTCTAAAAAACTCGCCTACGATTTATTGATCTACGTAGCCAATTGGCCAACGACCCGCATCGATGCGTGGGATACTTTATTGAAAGCCCGTGCTATTGAAAATTTAAGTTACGTGGCTGCTGTTAACCGAATCGGTCAGGATGGAAATGGTGTTGAACACAATGGACACTCTTCTATTATCGGTCCGAAGGGCGATACCATTTTTACAAACGAAGGTGCAGAGATGGTGAAAACTATCGACCTAAATGCAAATGCCCTTAACTCTTTCCGCGATCGCTTCCCTGCGTATATTGATGGCGATGATTTCAGTATTGAAGCTGAACAGTATGAGGAAAGCGATTATCTGGAAGGCTTAGGATAATGTTTCAAGTTCAAGGCTCAAAGTTCAAAGTTTCAGGTTTAAAGTTCGTGTCCACAGACCACCGTGGACAGTCGACTGTGGTCTGTCGACAATTTGCAATTCTATATTTTAATTCCTGATTCTACTTCTTAAAACTTCAACGTATACCCGACCGAAATAATATTTCGGTCGTCTTTGTTTTTAGGCTTCACGTTCACTTCCGTTAAATACATATACATTAACTTCACACTGTTCTTCTTGTTGAAGTCATATTCAAACCCACCTGCGTATCGATTCTCATCCACCTCTTGTACATCTCCACTAAATCGGTAGAAAAATTCGAAGTACACAAATGAGTTCAGTTTTTTGGTGATGTCATACTTCAACTGGGTTTTATTACGAAAGTATTTCTGAGGAGTGACCTTATCGACTGGAGCATCTATAAGATATTGATTATAGTATCCTGCTCTATTGCTAATCGTAAAACTGTTCACGTTAAGATCACCGATGCTGAATTTTTTGAATTTGTATTTTCCTGTTGCATAAAAAGAAATACGATGTCCCTTACTAAATTCTGACAGTTCATCATACTGCCTGCCTCCATATCGGTAACTCACACTTGCAGAAAGGTATTTGTTGAATTTCCAATCGGCTTCTATTTGCCCAAAAATGCTGCGAAGGCGCGAAATGTCATTATCGAATCGCGCTTCTACGCTAAGACCAAGCGTTAAACGTTCGGTAATATCGGTCTCTGCCTGAAAGCCTGTCCACAATTGATTGTCAGTGGTCTGTGCATGAGCACCGACAACCACAAATGAAAAAATTAAAAGTATAATTCGCTTTTTCATTTCTCGTAATAGTAAACTTTGATTCGCGCAGTGTCCTTTAAAAAGTCGATCGATTCAATTTCAATTTTATGAATGTCGAGGCCGGTTCTGTTTTTCAGATCTTCCATTAATGCTCCGTGATTTACCGGTTTTATGTTCTGAATGTTTTCGTATTGAATGATCTGCACCATTTCATTTTTGATCAACAAATTTCCATCGAGCGCATATACAAAGGCCACAATGAAAAGATTGAGCAGGGCAATTTCAATGTAAGTGCCCTTGCTTACAGAAGTGATTAACCCTAATGCAATAACCACAAACAAATACGTCATGTCCTTTGGCGAAATGTTTTCTGTGCGATAACGTAATAGGGAGAAAACCGCAAACAATCCAAATGCCGCACCAAACGACAGCTCCACTTTGTTGAGCATGTAGGTAAGTACATAAATAATGAGGTTGAATAAAAAGAAGGTAAAAAAGAAATCCTTCTTCTTGTAAATCTTATGATATACCAGTCGAACCAAAATCAACATCGTTACTAAGTCGATCAGGAGCCTGATTAAAAAGCTCTCTGTTAAAAGATGATTCATTTCAAATTCCATGTTGTGTTCCGTTTTTATTCATAATCTTTTCAATCGCCAGTAATTTCATTCTAAAATTATTTTGTTTCAGTTCAGGATGCAAATGCGCTATACCCATAACGTATTTACTAATCGACATTTTTCGAATCTTATTTTGTTTAGCAATAGCATCAAAAGAAGAAGGTCTGTTAGAATCATGCTTCACTTCAATAAGCGCCAGCCCATCATAGATCATACTCCGTTCGGAGTTTCGAACAGTAATATTGAAATCAACCGTCATCCGTTCTTCCTGATTGGGGGAAAGAAGTGTAATGCGATTGAAGTCACACCATAGTGTGGTTCGAAGTGAGCCAACATCAGAGGACACAAATTGATGAAGAAGATCGTTTGCCTCCACAGATAATGTTTCATGCAACGCAATGTGTGGAATACGTTGCTTGATTGTTCTGTTCTTATTTACTTTTTGTTTTATCTCAAAGAAAACCGTGTTGGAGCTAACGTATTCACGCAAACGAACTTTGCATCTATTCCCTTTTTTATCGTGATGATGGAGATAGAAGCTTAAACGATCATCATCAAAATATAAATTCTTATAGGGCTGTACTCCCGACCCTTCAACACTCAAAACCTGATAGGTCTTTTCGAGCTGCGTTAGCAGTGAAGGTAATCCTGATTGATGGAGCGCAAATTTTGTATCGACACGATCCTGCAAATGCTCCTTGCCCAATGACGGTAAATCAATAGTTGTAAAACGACTCAGATCGATTTCGAATGTGTTGATGTGGGGTTCCAAATAGATTAGCGCTTTATCATTTTACTGGTATATACATACTGACCTTGCTGAGTAAGTCGCAAGAGATACACGCCAGGCTCAATAGCGGTTTCATTAAATTGAAGCCTGTGACTCTCCTTGTGATCAAACGTGTGGTTCATACTCATTACTTTTCTCCCCAGCAAATCCATTATTTCAACGCCCACTGTAGTTGGTTTATCTGCCAGATATTGAATAATAATTTCTTCTTTAAAGGGATTGGGATAACTGTTAAAGCTCACACTTAATTCATCTTCATTCACCGCAGTTGGATTGTATTCAGGGAAGTTATCATCCAGCCAAATCATTCTATCCGTCACCCAACTTTTAAGCCATTCGACTTCTTCGCTATAGGTATTACCTACATAATAGTTCGGCCAGATATATTGCCCTAGCACATTCCATTTTTGAAAATTTCTTGTTTTCGATTCATCTAGAGCAGTCGCTATTGAATCAATGTATTCATGAATAACAGAAGTCTGGAATTTATCATTTCGCAAGCCTGCCCATCGTCCACCAAGTCTGTCGCGGAATGAATCATCCGTTAAAAGTCGATCCCACCAAAACGGAATAAGCCAGTAGTCACCGTTACATATATCATTGAAGTCGTAAACAAATCCTGGAGTAGAGCCTGTTGTGCAGTAGTCTGCATTACCAAAGCCGAGATTAAAATCCCAAAGAGGTCCCATCGCGAGTTTACCACCATCCGAATCTTTTTGCTTGTGCATAAAGGTGCTTAAGCGATATCCATCTACATTCTTCGAAACCTCCTGAACAATAAGAAAATCAATAAACGATCCGACATCAATGTATTTATTGTATCCTACTGATGCATCAGTATAATTTGGTCCGTTCAGTGCAGATTCAAAAGAATGAACATAATTCTGAATGTAGTTTTTTTGTGCTGGCACAATCTCATCAAACTTGGGATACTCATATTGAAAATAGATTTGCTGATCACCACTGCGGTTTGATGGCGGGATTGATGACACAAAACCTTCTCCACTATTTCCGGAAGATTTATCAACCTTAACAATATATCCTCCGGTTAAATCATCACCACTTGTCTCGTCTGGATTGAGTTTGGCTATATCCACTCTGTTTTCATCACGCTTAATTTTTTCAACCAAGGTGTAAATACCCATGTAGCTGTTATTCAAAATCACTTCACAATAACGCGTGCGCGGAGCGTACCGCCCCATATCTCGGCCAAGTTTATAGGCTAATGCATCGCGCATTAATGATTTGTCATTGTATGGGCCAAACAAAACCCAGTCTTCCTCCTCAGGCATACCGAGCAAGGAAACACCAACACCATTTCCGCTAGCATCGCGAACTTCAATAGCATATTGTTTTTTCTCAAACCCTTGTGAAGAAGAGCCGCGAATTTCAATTCCAATTTTTCCGTCATAATTATTGGCAACATCCGATGTGTTGTTTCGAACGCCAGGGCCATTGAAGATAACCTTCATTGTTGCTGTAATTTTTGGTTCATCTGGGATTTCCACGCCACCTGTGCTGATTTTGATAATGGGCAGGTTCGATGATGTCAGAGTCTGCCCGAAACTTCTCAACACCACAAGCACTAAAAAAACAGTTAACGAATACTTCATATAAGAAACAAAAAGTTAAAGTTAACCCGATGAATTGGATTCTAAAATTGCTTTGCCTTTTAAAAAAAGAACGAACGCATGCATTTCAATCGATTGTCTGATACGTTTAACCAACTGCTTAAACAAACTTGGCGCAAACTCCTTTTTTAATACTTTTGCACCTCCATCGAAAAACCGAATACCACCATGGCCAACCGCAAGATTACCAGAGCATTGATCTCCGTTTTTTATAAAGATAATCTGGAGCCCATCGTTCATGCATTAGGTAAACAAGGTGTTGAGTTTGTTTCGACTGGTGGCACGCAAGAGTTTATCGAAAAGCTTGGGTATGCAGTTACTCCTGTTGAAAAACTCACAGGATTCCCTTCTATTTTTGGTGGACGAGTTAAAACGCTTCATCCTGCGGTCTTCGGAGGTATTCTTTATAGAAGAGAAGATAGTGGTGATGTAAAGCAAGCACAAGAGTTTGGAATCGGTCCGATTGATTTAGTGATTGTTGATCTCTATCCCTTCGAAGAGACAGTAGCAAAAGGCGGAAGTGAAGAAGATGTTATTGAAAAGATTGATATTGGTGGTATTGCTTTGATTCGTGGTGCCTCCAAAAATTTTAACGATGTGCTCATTGTATCTTCGCGAAATCAATATGAAGAAGTACATCAGTTATTGGTTTCAAAAAACTGTTCAACTGATTTAATCGATCGCAAGAAGTTTGCCGCTATGGCCTTTGATGTTACTTCTCACTATGATGGTGCCATCTTTTCTTATTTCAATCAAGAGTTTCAATTTCCAATTTTCAAAAAGAGTTTCCAAAACGGAAAGACCTTGCGTTACGGTGAGAACCCACATCAAAAGGGAGTTTACTTTGGCGATCTCGATGGCTTGTTCGAACAATTAAATGGGAAAGAACTTTCCTATAACAACCTTGTCGATGTTGATGCAGCCGTAAACCTTGTGAAAGAGTTTGAAGGCGAAACCGCTTTTGTCATTATCAAACACACCAATGCGTGTGGAGTAGCAACTGCCTCAACCGTTAAAGAAGCTTACTTAAAAGCATTTCAAGCCGATACGCTTTCTGCCTTTGGTGGAGTATTGTCTACCAATAAAACAATTGACCTCGCAGCCGCTGAAGAGATTAACAAGTTGTTCTTCGAAATACTCATTGCTCCAGCGTATGAACCCAATGCGTTGGAATTGCTAAAGGGCAAGAAGAACCGCATGCTTATGCTTCAGAAAAAAGGACTTAATGAAACAAAGCAATACAAGAGCATCTTGAACGGTGTGATCGAGCAAGATCTTGACCTGAAGACAGACTCGAAGCAAGATTTGAAAGTGGTGACCAAGCGTACACCTTCATCCTCAGAAGTTGAAGCGCTTCTTTTCGCCAGCAAAATTTGCAAGCACACAAAATCAAATACCATTATTCTGGCTGTTGAAGGTCAACTCCTGGCGAGTGGTGTTGGTCAAACATCACGCGTAGATGCTTTGAAGCAAGCCATTGAGAAAGCCGATGCTTTTGGATTTAGTTTAAAGGATGCTGTAATGGCTTCTGATGCTTTCTTCCCATTTCCTGATTGTGTAGAGATCGCCCACAAGCATGGCATTCGTTCAGTCATTCAACCCGGTGGATCAGTGAAAGACCAAGACTCCATCGCTTTCTGTGATGGACATGACATGGGTATGGTCTTTACAGGAATTCGCCACTTTAAGCATTAATCCTTTTCAGTTTCGGGTTTAAAGTTCCAGGTTCAATGTTCAAAGTTTCGAGTGTAGAGTTCTTTGACTATCGACCATTGACTATTGACAAAAAACTATCTTGTAAATTCTAACTCCTAAATTCTTCATTCTAAATTCATTTTAAGAATGGTGAAGATTAACCTACCCAAGACTGGCAAAAATTTTACATTTTTGAGTTGGCTCGTATTAATTTGGTAAATTAAGTGCAACTTTACAGGTGGCATTTTTTAGTAACTCAACGCGAGCATTTTTAAACTACAGGTAACACATATACATGGGATTTTTTGACTTCTTCTCCAGCGATATTGCCATAGATCTTGGCACCGCGAACACCCTCATCATTTATAAAGATAAGATCGTTGTTGATGAGCCATCGATCATTGCGATCGACAAAGCCGCCAACAAAGTTTTGGCCATTGGCCGCGAGGCCATGCAAATGCATGAGAAGACGCACGATTACATCAAGACTATTCGCCCACTGAAAGAAGGCGTGATTGCCGACTTCCAGGCAGCCGAAATGATGATCCGTGGTTTGATCAAAATGATTGACACGGGCAAGCGCCTCTTTCCGCCATCCTATCGAATGGTAATTTGTATTCCATCTGGAATTACCGAAGTAGAAAAACGAGCCGTGCGCGACTCAGCTGAGCACGCAGGCGCTAAGGAAGTATATATGATTTACGAACCGATTGCTGCGGCCATCGGAACGGGCATCGACATCGAGCAGCCCATCGGAAACATGATTGTAGATATTGGAGGTGGTACAACGGATATCGCTGTGATTGCTTTATCGGGTATCGTCTGCGATCAATCCATCCGCGTAGCCGGTGATACTTTCAATCGCGACATTCTTGATTACATGAGACGTCAGCACAATCTATTGATTGGTGAGCGTTCAGCCGAAAGAGTGAAGATTGAAGTAGGTTCTGCATTAACCGAATTAGATGATGGTCCGGATGATTACGAAATCAGAGGACGTGATTTAATGACGGGTATTCCGAAGACCATCAAGATTTCATATTCTGAAATTGCTTTCGCATTAGACAAGTCCGTTTCGAAATTAGAAGAGGCTGTTTTGAAAGCCTTAGAAACTTCACCTCCTGAATTATCGGCTGATATTTATGAGCGCGGTATTTACTTAACCGGAGGTGGTGCATTGCTTCGCGGTTTAGATAAACGTCTGGCATTGAAAACAAAATTGCCAATTCACGTAGCCGATGATCCGCTTCGTGCTGTTGTGCGCGGAACTGGCGCTACATTGAAAAATATAGAAAAATTCCGTGCGGTATTGATGACATAATTCATGGAGAGGTTATTTCTCTTTGTCTACGCCAATCGCGCTTTCTTTACTTTTTTGTTGTTGGAATTATTTTGCGCCTGGATGATTGTGGAGAACAATCGCTATCAGGGCGCAAAGTTTTTTAATTCATCAAACCGTTTTATTGCTGAGACCAATAATGTTTCACAGGGTGTACGTGAATATTTTCAATTGCGCGAAATTAACACAACCCTGGCGGAAGAGAATGCAAGCCTCCGTAACCTGCTTCAAAAAGAAAATCAAATCATTACAACGGTTGATTCCATTGCCCTTAAGGACACAACAAGGGTTAATCGTTTTGTCTTTACAAGTGCGAAAGTTGTAAACAACTCCGTTGGTCGTTTTACCAATTTCATTACTATTGATAAAGGTATCGATGAGGGAATAGAACCCGGTATGGCGGTTATCAGCTCTTCTGGCGTTGTTGGAAAAGTAAAGACCGTTTCAAATCATTACAGTGTTGTTACTTCTATATTGAACGTTGATGTGATGACTTCTGCAGTGTTGAAGCGCACAGGACATTTTGGAACAATTCAGTGGGATGGTAAGAATCCATACATCATTAATTTAAAATACATACCACGACACGTAAAACCAGTTGTTGGCGATACTGTAGTAACGTCAGGGTTCAATGCAGTTTTCCCGCAAGGCATTATGATCGGTTTTGTTTCAGAAGTAAAACTTCGCGATGAAGAACTCTTCAATGATCTGAAAGTAAAACTTGCGCAGGATTTTCGAAAATTGTCATACGTTACTATTGTAAAGAGCACGTTGAAGCATGAGCAAGATTCTTTAGAGCAAAGCGTAAAGCAGATAATACGATGAGCCGCGTTAACATCTTACAAATCGTCAGTTTTTTCATTTACCTTTTTTACCAGGTGCTTGTTCTTCAAAATGTTGTGCTCTTTCATACCGCTTTCTGTTTTCTCTATGTTGCCTACCTTTTGTTATTGCCGGTTGAAACCAATCCGCTGATCTTAATGGGAATTGGCTTTGTGATGGGCTTTACGGTAGATTTATTTTATGAGAGCATCGGTCTTCACGCCTTTGCCTGTGTGATGGTAATGTATGTAAGAAATTATTGGCTCGGTTCTATTACACCCCAAGGCGGCTATGACAACAATGCTGTGCCATCCATGCAACTTGCCGGCATACAGTGGTTCTCCGTTTATGTGATGCCGCTTATTTTTCTTCATCACCTGGTTTTGTTTTTTGCTGAGGCCGGAGGCTTCAGTATGTTTTGGTTTACGTTCCTCAAAGCAGTGGCAAGCACTTTTTTTACAACATTGGCGTTACTCATTGCACAGTTTCTGTTTCCTAATAGAAGACGTTAACTTTCGTATACCTTAGAAAATATTACGCGTTTAGCAAAGTGAAATGAACGAAGGTCGCAAAGAAGTTATTCAAATTGTATTTCTGTTGATCGGGATTATTTTCCTGTTCAAGTTATTTTTCATTCAGGTGGTTGACGACCGCTACAAAAACCTGGCAGACGGAAATGCTATTCGCAAGGAAATTCAATATCCAGTACGCGGAATAATTACCGATCGGAACGGAAAATTAATTGTGTACAACAATCCAGAGTATGATTTGATGATTGTTTTACACGAAGTGCATGCGTTTGACAGCACCCGGTTTACAAAAGTATTTGATCTTACTCCTCTTGCGCTTCGCGGATTGTTTAAAGACTTTTATAAAGAAATTAGGAATAAAAAAGCTAACTCCCTTCAGCCTTATCCTTTTCTTCGACAGCTATCTAATTTTGATCTGGCCAAAATACAAGATCATATTGATGAATTTCCCGGGTTCTATATTCAGGCACGAAGTACTCGAGCATACGCTTCAAAAGCAGCAGCGAATGTATTGGGCTATGTAAGCGAAATTTCAAAGGGGCAATTGGATGGCGATAAGACTACTATTTATCGCCAGGGTGATTACATAGGGCAAAGTGGCGTTGAAAAATATTATGAAGAATACCTTCGCGGGCAGCGCGGTGTAAAGTTCTTTATGCGAAACAAAGACGGTGTAATTAAAGGTTCATTTGAAGATGGAGAGGCTGACACGCTCTCCATACCCGGTCAAGATCTCACATCAACATTGGATTTAGATTTACAAGAATATGGCGAATATTTAATGGCCGGAAAAGCAGGAAGTATCATTGCCATCGAACCGGAAACAGGAGAAATATTAGCAATGATTTCAGGGCCATCCTATGATCCGACTTTACTCACTGGAAAAAATTACAGTTCCAATTTTGTGCAGATTAACAGCGATACACTAAAGCCACTCTTCACACGACCGATAATGGCGCAGTACAGACCTGGATCAATTTTTAAAATTGCACAGGCGATGGTGGCGTTACAAGAAGGTGTTATTACTCCGGAGACAAGAATACGTTGTATTAGAAAAGGTATGGCTGGTGGTCTCATTGGCTGCCATGGTCCACATACTAATGAAGATTTGAGAGGCGCCATTACCAACTCATGCAATCCTTATTTTCATGGTGTGCTGAGAAGAATGTTAAACCAGGGTAAGTCTGACAGTCCGTTTGAAGATACCAGAATTGGTTTAGCCGAATGGGACAAACACATAATGAGTTTTGGTTTTGGAAAACCATTGGGCATTGATCTTCCAAATGAAAAAGGTGGACTTGTGCCTAGTCCTGCATATTACGATCGCGCCTATGGCGGAAGACCATGGAAGTTTTCTAATATATATTCCATTGCCATTGGCGAGGGAGAAAATTTAGTAGTACCGCTACAGATGGCCAACTTTGCGGCCACTGTTGCGAACCGTGGCTATTACATAACACCTCACATGGTGAAGTCTATTGGCAAGGGTGGTAAACCTCTTCCTCCCTATACTGCCAAACATTTTACTACAATTGATTCTGCCAACTTTAGAATTGCAGTTGATGCGATGGAGCGCGTTGTATTAGAAGGAACAGGTAAACATCGCGCACAGCTAAAAGATGTTATTGTGTGTGGCAAAACGGGTTCTGTACAAAATGAGCCACACCCCGATCATTCTGTTTTTATTGCCTTTGCTCCGAAAAAGAATCCTAAAATTGCCGTATCGGTTTACGTTGAATTTTCCGGACAAGGTGCAAGGGCAGCAGCATCTATTGCTAGTTTGATGATTGAAAAATATTTATACGGTGGCACGAAGCGGCCACAAATTGAAGAATACGTTTTGAGAGGGAAATTTTTATAAGCATTTACTGAAACGAAAGAGTCTTGCGTCAGGAAGCGATAATATCGAACAAAGTAGATTGGGTAACTGTAATGCTGTATGGTGTTATGGTGCTCTGGGGTTGGCTCAATATTTATTCTGCTACGTATGATGCAAACCAATCCATCTTTGATTTAAGCATCAACTCCGGTCGCCAGATGATGTTCATCATCACTTCATTTGTACTCATCGCTGCCATACTCATTATTGACATGCGTTTTTACGAAACGTTTGCCTATGTAATTTTTGGTGCTGTGATGTTTCTGTTACTGCTTGTACCCTTCATTGGTAAAGAGGTAGGTGGAAATCGTGCATGGATAGGAATTGGTTCATTCGGTGTTCAGCCTTCAGAATTTGCCAAGTTTGCAACGGCATTGGCAGCCGCCAAGTTTATTGGTTCCGTTGGTTTTAAGATGGATCAGTTACGAAATCAAACTATTCTTTTTGGAATAATCGGAGCTCCTATCCTTCTCATCTTGCTTCAGAAAGATTATGGAACTGCCATGGTATTCCTGGTATTCGTTTTAGTTTATTATCGCGAAGGTATGTCACCCTTCTTATTGCTCGTAGGGCTTGGCGTTGCCATTATCTTTATTCTCACCTTGTTAGTAGAAAATAATTGGATACTGTATGGCATCATTGCTTTTGCATGGAGCCTTGCGATATTTTTTAATCGCAAAAAGAAATTTAAACGAATGGCGGTTATCACCATCGGTGCGTTCGTACTGGTCGGAACTATTTTTAGTGTGGATGTTATTTTTAGTAAGCTGGAAGATCACCATCAAAAAAGAGTTATGGTGTTGATCAATCCAGAGTTGGATCAATTAGGTGCAGGCTATCACGTATATCAATCGAAAGTAGCGATTGGTAGTGGTGGCTTTATGGGCAAAGGATTTTTAGAAGGTACTCAAACCAAGTTGAAATTTGTTCCTGAACAATACACTGATTTTATTTTCTGTACCATTGGCGAAGAGCAAGGATGGATCGGAAGTATTCTGATTATTGTACTCTTTATGGCCTTGTTACTTCGTATTGTTTTCCTGGCCGAACGACAAAAGAATAGATTCGCAAGAGTATATGGATATAGTGTGGCTTGTATTTTCTTCTTTCACTTTGCCACGAACATCGCTATGACAATCGGATTGTTTCCTGTAATCGGAATACCTCTTCCATTCTTTAGTTATGGTGGCTCATCGCTCTGGGCATTCACCATATTGCTGTTTATCTTACTTAAGCTTGATGCGCATCGGATGCAGGTATTGCAGAGAATCTAATTTCGTTTTCCGTTGATGGTTGTTTGAAATACAAATTCAAGAAGCTCGTTCTCGCACAACGACTAACCAACAACTATCAACGTAGCATTACATCATCAACTTCTCAATCAATCCATCTACACTAATACCTTCCGCTTCCGCCTTAAAGTTCCGCACAATGCGATGACGCAATACTGGTTTCGCGATGGCCTGAACATCTTCAATATCGGGTGAGTATTTGCCATTGAGAATAGCATTGCATTTCGATCCCAATACTAAATACTGTGATGCACGAGGGCCGGCTCCCCATTCTAAATAATCGTTTGCAACGGAAGAGCTACCTACTACACCAGGTCTCGTTTTGTTTGCGAGTGTTACTGCATACTCTACAACATTATCCGCTATGGGCACTCTTCTTATTAGTTGTTGGAAGTAAGTGATTTCTTCGCCTGTCAGAATTTTATCAACTCTTTTCGGTTCTGCTGATGTTGTGCTTTTTACTACCTCTACTTCGTCTTTAAATGAAGGATAGGTAAGTAAAATATTAAACATAAAACGATCGAGTTGTGCTTCCGGTAATGGATAAGTACCCTCTTGTTCGATTGGGTTCTGCGTAGCTAAAACAAAAAATGGTCTTGGCAAATCGTAGTGTTCACCTGCAATGGTTACACCATACTCTTGCATGGCTTCCAATAAGGCCGCTTGTGTTTTGGGAGGAGTACGATTGATCTCATCGGCCAAAATGATGTTTGCAAACACAGGACCTTTCACAAATTTGAAATTGCGTTCTTTGTCCATTGTTTCTGCACCCACAATATCAGAAGGCATTAAATCAGGAGTGAACTGAATGCGCTTGAACTGAAGATCGAGAGAGGTTGCAATAGTTTGTACCAGGAGTGTCTTCGCCAGGCCGGGAACACCTACAAGCAGTGAATGTCCCTGACAAAAAATTCCGGTGAGTACCTGACGTACCACATCGTTTTGTCCGATGACTACTTTTGAAATTTCTGATGAAAGATTTTTGTAGGCTGAAGCCAAGGCTTGCGCGGCTTCTACATCCGAAGAAAATTTAGTCATGTATCACTCGTCTAATATTCCACAATAATCGTACGTCTTATCAATGTTAATGAAAACATCTTTGCGTGCTTTCGAAAACCACTTCTGGAGAATTTTATCTTTCTTTTCATTTAAGGCAGCGGCTTGGATGCGAGTCCAATCGTCTGCTAATGATGCCTCATGCGGTTTGATCTTAGATTTATAATAAATGATTCGCATAGCACTCTTTCCTACATCGGTTCGATAGAAAAGCGGTTCCGAAATATCGCCAACCTGCATGGAATCAAGTTTAAAGTAAATCACCGGATCTAATTCCTCAACAGGTACACGCATACCTTCATCAGACCCCGTAAAGAAACCACCATTACCTTTTGTCTGAACATCGTCTGAATATTCTTTTGCCGCTTTTTGAAATGACATTTTATCCGGACCGATAAGGGTACGTATGCTGTCGAGAAAATGCGCAGCATCTTTTAAATCGCTGGCCGATGGTTGAGGAGAAATAAGAATGTGACGTGAGTTATATTCATTACCTCTGCGTTCAATCAACTGCATAATATGGAATCCAAACTGCGTTTCAAAAGGCATGGATATTTCATTGGGCTTTAACTTAAAAGCCATTCCTTCAAATTCGGAAACCATGTTACCACGGGATGTCCATCCCAAATTTCCACCCGTAGTTTTAGCGGATGGTTCGTCAGAGTATTTTTTGGCAAGAGTTCCAAAATCTTCACCTGCTAAAATTCGGTCGCGAATCTCAACCAATTGTTTACGGGTAATTTCCTTCTGTTCCTTTCCTGTTTTTGAAAGCCTTACAATTTGGGCCGCCTCTACTGCAGCAGAGAAGTACGGAAGACTATCCTTTGGAATTTTTCCGAAGAATTTCCGCACATCCGAAGGTGTGATCACCACATCTTTGGTAATCTCATCTTGCATTTTGCGCACCACCATTTGCTCTCTTTCCTGATCGCGAATTTCCAAGCGTATTTGCTCCAGCGTTTTGCCATACTTTGCTTCAAGTTCATCGGCTGTAACGCCAGACTGCGCAATGATCATCTCCATTTTGCGATCGGTATACGAATCAACCTCGGCATCCAGAACAAGAATCGAATCGATCTCGGCTTTTGCCATCATGAGTTTATTGCGAACGAGCATGGCCATATACTGGCAGCGAACTTCCTGGCCAGCCGCACCTCCATTAGTAAGGTAATCCTGGTATGCCCTTTCCAAATCAGATTTCAAAACAATGTAATTATCCACCTTGGCGATAATCTCATCCACCACAAATCCTTCATTTTCTTGCGCTTCTGAATGCATAGCAACAGCCAGCATTCCAACAAGAAGACAGGTTGCTTTCAGGTTATTTAAAAACCTCAAATTCTTTTTTCTCCACTGCATAATTATACACTTCATCTTCCAACTGTTTGGCCAATTCTACTTTGCGCTTATTTAAAATTATGTTCCGTATATCTTCTTTTACAAACTCCAGAGGAGATGTATTATCCGAAATACGATATTCATCTACTTTAAAGAAATATAAAAACCCTTCGTCTGATGTTTCATAATATGGTCTGGTCTTTAAAAACTGAATCTTATTTGGAATTTCAATTAAGGGTGAGTTTTGCACCAATTCATCAAACACCATCCATGAAGAATCTGAAATATGGTATGCCGATGAAAAACTCAGGCAATACGATTTTAATTCCTTCACTTCCTTTTCACGCCTTGAAAAAATCAACTCCCTGATCTTCCCCGTGCGAGGCGCATTCTTTGGTACTTTTAAAAATGTTGCCTTTACGATGTTTTGTTTTAAAATAAAGTTGTCGATGTTATCTTTGTAGTACCGATCAATTTCTTCATTAGCAATGGCAGTATCTAAATTCTGCTTAACGTAGAAGGTCTGATACTCGTACGCAATAATGCTAAATCGGTAATCCAATATCTTGCGCTCTACCTCCGCCTCATTGATATCAATTTTACGGGCCGCTTCTTGAATGAGTAATTGCTTCCGAATCCAACTTCCCACGTAAGCCTCGGCACGGGCAGTACTGTCAGCCGGGGCGGTTCCTGGGGGGGTTATACCCACAAGTTCATCCCTGTAAAGGTACGCATCATTTGCCCTAGCAACCGGTTGCCGAACTTCTCCATTGCTGGTCTGATCATTTTTCATTTTTATCAAGTCACAGCTTGATACGCCTAAAAACAAACATGCCACTAGAGACAGACCAAACCAACCATTTAGCAAAATTGACTTATTGTTGCTGTAGGAGCTGATCCAATATTTGCTGCTTGCCTTTCTCATTTACCTTAACCTCGTACTCCTTCTTTAATTGGGTGATCCAGTTTTGCTCCAAAAAGGTCTGATAATCGGAGATTATGCCCGATCGTGCTTCCTCAAACGACATATCGCCAGCAGGGAGTATGTCGATTAGCCGCGCAAGGTAATACATTCCCTTATTTTCCGATGGATATATGCCCTTTGCCCATGTCACTTTCTGTAAAGCTGGCTTTTCACCGGGTTTATAAAATCCTGTCTCCACTTTGAGCTTATTGACAGATACATATTCCTGTATTTTCTTTTCATCACCCTCCTCTAGAAGGGCCTTTAGCGAACCTTCAAAACCCTTGTCCTTGGAAGAGTATAAAGCTGCTTTTGCCCGTTCACTGGCTTGGTAATTTGCTTTGTGAGAATTGAAATAAGCAACCTGGCCAACCGAATCATCTGAGGCCTTGTTCCAAACCTCCTTCTCCATAATTTCAAAGAGTAAGATACCTTCGTAGTATTCTCTCAAAAGAAAACCATACTCAGGGTTCTCTCGCATTATTTTCTCTTCCTCCATCTGCATGATGCTCGCGTCTACAAAATTGTTGTAGAGCTGCTCCATATATTTTGATGTTTGTTGTTGAGTGGTCGGTTTCTGATTCTTTTGAACATAAGTCAGAAAACTCTTCGTGCTAAAACTCTTATCTTTTAACGTAAAAAAAATCTCTTTTTCAGAATAGGTTGGCATCTTCCATTTTCCTTTCTGAAGACTAGAGTCTCCTAATGCAAACACCTTTGTTTTTAGAGCCGGGTTTTCTTTCCAATCGTAGGTACGTCTCAGCTTAGCTTGCAGAACTTGCTTTGATAGTTGGGTTCGCTCGTCACGGTTAACACGATTTTTTAATGAAGCCGACATTTCCTCCAACGAAGGCATCGGAATTTTTCTTTCCAATCGCACAATGTGCCAGCCATATTGGGTTTGAAATGGATCAGAAATTTCTCCTGGTTTATTGAGAGAGAATGCAACGCGTTCAAAATCCGGTACACTTTCCATAGCCCGAACACCAAACGGTTTTAATCTTCCACCTGTGTTTTTCGTGCTGGGGTCTTCGGAATATTGTTTGCATAATTCATCCCATGCCACACCGCCTTGTGATTGTTCGTAAATAGTAAAAATTGTGTTCTTCGCTTTTTCGCTATCACCACCTTCGGTTGTTCGGATCATAATATGAGAAACTTCAACTTCCCCTCGTGCCGGCTTTCGATCCATTACTTTTATAATGTGATAACCAAAACGCGTTCGCACCGGCTGGCTCACTTCTCCTATTTTGGTTTTGTAAGTCACTACTTCAAATGGGTAAACCATTTGCATGGCTGTAAAATATCCGAGATTACCTTGATTGGTTTTAGCTGATGGATCTTCCGACAATTTTTCTGCTAGTGTTCCAAAATCTTCACCAGCCAAAACTCTATTCCGAATCGCAATAATTTTTGTGTATGCCGCAAGCGTGTCAGCAGGTGATGCGTCTGGCTTTAGATTGATAAGAATATGAGATGCTTTTATTTCTTCCAGCAAATTGTTGTAGGTAAGTTTTACTAAACTGTCTGTAAGCTTTGCGTCTGGCAAATAGGGCTTACGCAATTCTTCTTTGTAAGATGAGTATTCTTTTATAAAAGCACGGGTTGTATCCATTCCGCGTTTTCTTGCTTCCGTTACCTTCAGTTTGAAGTTGATAAATAAATCGAGATACTCATTGATCTTCTCCTTAGTGAAATCATCTTTCTTATTTTGATGATTCTTTTTGTATAGATAGAGAAACTCATCACCATACGTGGCAACTCCATCAACCTTAAAAACAGTTGGCGACTTCGTTTCTGCCGATTTTGATTTTTTCTTTTGAGCGATACCTGACGTAACGATGATGCTGCAAAGCAACAGCAGCATGATATTTTTCAACATAAGCTTTCGGATATTAGTAATTATGTAAAGTGAACGTTTTTGATGAGGCGACAAATACTTTTGTCCATCAGTTTTTGATATTCTATTTTATCCATGATGGATTTTACAAGGCGTATGCCCAACCCGCCCTTTCTTTTCTCGTGAATTATGTTATCTAAAGTAGGTTCAGCAAACTGATTAATGTCAAACACAGTTCCATCGTCAATAATCTCAAATACAAGAGGATTATTTTTTTCAACCGCAATTTGCAGTTCAAACAAATCATCCGGATTGCAGTGATGTGCATGAATCATCAGATTAGAACACATCTCATCCAGCGCCAGCACAATTTCGCTGATGTCAATTTCCGAAACGCCATGCGCTTTCAGCGAAGTCCGGATAAAATCCCGAACTCCCTTAAGGTTCTCAATGCTGCAACCAACTCTATACTTATAGACCATTTACCATTTGCTTAGCCTGAACTTTATCACTCGCAATTTCCAGTAGCTCGTTGAGCCCCAGAATACTAAATGTATTTGCCACTTTATCACTCATTCCAAATAGCACCATTTTAATGCCCCGGTCCTTACATTCCTCTATGTAGGACATAAAGACACCAAGACCAGCTGATGAAATATACTCGAGCGCACTGCAATCAATCAAAATTTTGGAGAAGCCCTCTCCAACACTTTTAGCAATTGTCAAGTCAAGTTCAATTGAAGAACTCGCATCTATTTCACCTACAACCATAATGAAGTCGATGCCGTCTTCTTGTAGTCTTTTGATGCTGATCATAGTTTTAACGTTTTATAAAAGTTTATGTTAACCTATTGCTCGTTCGCCTCATCCCCTGCCCCTTCTACGGAAGAGAAGGGAATTCGGAATTCTATTTGAACTTCACAATCATGGTCGTGTAATCGTCATTAATATTCTCTGTGCCCGAAAACTCGTACAGGCGTTTGATCAGATGATCCTGCATCTCTTTTGGAGATGTTTGCGTTACTTCACTAATCACTTCTGAAAGTCTCTCGTAACCGAATTCTTCGTTCCTCGCATCTTTGGCTTCGGTAATACCATCCGTATACAGAACCATCACATCTCCCTTCTTATATTCAAATTCGTTTGCCTGAATAAAATTGCTATAGCTTTTATTCCGAACCATACCTAAGGCCACGCCCTTATCTTTAAAATATTCAATCGATTTTTTTTCTGTGCAGTAGTATAGCACGGGGCAATGGCCAGCACGTGCGTATTTTATTTTACGGGTTTGTGTGTTGATGATAAAGAAGGTGGCTGAAATAAATGATCCTCGCTCGAGGCAATACACCAGGGCTTGATTAGCCTGCAGCATAAAGTCATCGGGTTCAATATCGCGTTGTGCGAGGCTATGAAAAATACCCTTCATCTGGGACATATGAAAAGCTGCTGTAGTTCCCTTCCCAGACACGTCTGCAATGATGAGACAAACCAAATGATCGTTGATGCGAAGTGTGTCGTAATAGTCACCTCCAACCTCATCTGCTGATTCTGAAAAAGCGCTGATGTCAAAATCATTATCTTTTTCAAGAAGCTGTGGGAGCAAACTTTTTTGAACCGTTTTAGCAATCTTTAATTCTTCTTTATAGCGCTCATTCTGTAGCGCCTCTTCCATTAACCGGAAATTCTCAATGGAGATGCCTGCCTGATTGGCAAATGTAGAGACGATCTTTGTCATCTCTTTTGTGAATCCATCGGGCAATTCTTTTAGCAAAGCAAGTGTTCCAATATTTGCTCCCTTTACATAAATCGGGAATGCAAGGATGGAACGGTAACGAGAGCCTTTTAGTGAAGCCAGATGTTTGGAAAGGTTTCTTGTTTTATCGCTTCCCTGATCTAATACACCCCTTACATGATGCTCATTAAGATGGTTTACAATTTCATGAGCCTCCTTGTCGCTAATCCTATACGCAAATACATTTTGTTTATCCCCTGAGATTTCCAACCATCCTGCATCCGCAAAGACCGTACTCACTGAAGTTTCCAATAGAATATTATAAACACTTTGTTCACTTTGTTCAGTCTGAATTGATTGACTGATGCGTTGAAAATTTACAACCTCCTCCAGCTTTTGTTCGAAAACAGAGGTGGTTGGCAAGTTGAATAAGATAACGAGGAACGAAAAAATACTGTAGAGTCCGACAAAAACAATGAGGGATAAAATGAAAATATGGATTTTGTAATCGGTAAAGTTTTTAGACGAGGACGCAATTACCTCAGAGATTGAACTGTTGGTGTAAACGATATACAGCAGATAAAAAATGGTGAGCAATAGCAATAGTAAGCTTGTCCATTTCTGGCGAAAGTTTAAATACGCTACCCATTTCAAGTTCCCGGAAAGAATTAATCCAAGCACAATAAACACCGTCAGCAATGTGCCAAAAACCCAATTAACAACTGGAAGCTTAAGACTATTGTAGGCTAAGGATAAAAGCAGACCTACCTCAAAGACTGCCCAAATGCGCAGCAACCATTTCGATTTTTGATAGAGGATGAGACGCTTCCATACTGTAAAAGTCATGATGAGAAAACTCACCATTAGCCCAAGATTGATCAGATAAACCAAATCCTGATAAACCACATTTCGAGTTAATGCTGTGCTGCCCAGCAAATTCTCAATGAGCCTGAGCATTAGTGAGATTACGGTTGCCATTAATCCTGTTGCAAATACCTTCCACAGCAAATCAACAAAGCTCAATACCTCGTCTCTTTCTATCTTGAGCTTGTAGTAATAGAATAGGGTTATGATAAAGAGGTTTAGTATAACACCAGGAAGCCAGGCTGGTATTTCGGCTTTAATATTACTAACCGAACTTAAAACAATGGAAATATCCGTAAGCACAAGCGACAGCCAGGTGATAACACCTACTGTGAAAAGTAAACGTATGATGGCTTTGTTGCGCATGCTTGAGTTAAGACCAAAAAAAGCCAATCAGAGATATGATTGGCTTTGCAATGATAGGAATAATACGGAAGATTATTCAACCACAAGTCGCTGGGTAAGCTGCAATGTTGAGCCTAGGTTTATCACCCAAGCATCTTCGATACCTATGTTATTTTATAGCAAATCGATTGAAGAAATAGGTTTGTCTTGAAAAACTAGTAGCTCTCCTGAAGGTGTTGACAATATGGAACCATGTTCCTTTGGGTGTTCCTACAGTTGCACTGGTGACCGCTCCATTAGTTTCTACTTCAAAATCCTCAAACCATCTTTGAATGCCCTGGCTTTGACCTATAAAATAGGAGAAGGTCAGAAGAGAAAGTAGTATAATCCGTTTCATAGTACAACTGTCTAATGTAATCTGATCGTCAAGTACGAAAGATTAAAATGAGTAAACTTTTTAAAGTTAAACCAAATCTTACTTCCTACTATAGTTAGGAGCCTCGCGTGTAATCGTCACATCATGAGGATGGCTTTCAATAGCACCGGCAGAAGTAATTTTCACAAATTTAGCTTCCTTTAATTTTTCTATGTCTTTTGCCCCGCAATACCCCATGCCTGCTTTTAGCCCGCCCACCAGTTGATAAATAACCTCTGAAACCAAACCTTTAAATGGCACGCGACCTGAAATCCCTTCTGGTACAAGCTTCTTAACATCCACCTCTACATCCTGAAAATAGCGGTCTTTAGAACCGTCTTCCATGGCTTCAATAGAGCCCATTCCGCGGTATGTTTTGAACTTGCGGCCTTCATAAATAATCATTTCACCTGGCGCTTCTTCAGTTCCTGCCAGCAATGAACCAATCATCACACTATCAGCTCCAGCAGCAATTGCTTTCACTAAATCACCAGAGAACCTTATGCCTCCATCAGCAATGATGGCAACATCCGATCCTTTAAGTGCCTGAGATGCTTCATATACCGCAGAGAGCTGAGGCATACCAATACCAGCAACAATACGCGTGGTGCAAATACTTCCAGGGCCAACGCCTACTTTGATGGCGTCTGCACCAATTTTTGCCAGGGCTTTTGCAGCCTCACCTGTAGCAATATTGCCTACTATTAAATCCATTTCAGGATACTTTTGCTTTACACGTTTGGCGGCATCCATTACATAAACAGAATGGCCATGGGCGGTATCAATACTGATTACGTCAACACCTGCGGCTTTTAGCGCTTCAATTCTTTCGATAATATCGGGAGTAACACCTACAGCAGCGCCAACACGCAGCCTTCCAAATTGATCCTGGCAGGCAGTGGGCTTTGTTTTCTTTTTTTGGATATCCTTAAATGTAATAAGGCCCTTTAGTTTACCGTCTTTATCTACGATAGGTAGTTTTTCAATTTTATATTTTTTCAGAATGCCTTCTGCTAATTCAAGGGTGATGCTTTCAGGTGCTGTGATGAGATTATCTTTGGTCATAATCTTTTCAACGGCTGCATTCATGTCAATCTGAAAACGCAAATCACGATTGGTAATGATTCCAACTAATTTTTTATTGCCATCAACTACAGGGATTCCACCAATTTTATAATCACGCATCATATTATCAGCATCTTGAACAGTCGCATTTAATCCTAGCGTAACCGGATCAAGAATAAGACCGCTTTGAGATCGCTTTACCTTTCTAACCTGTTCGGCTTGAAGTGCAATCTTCATATTCTTGTGGATGAACCCTAAGCCGCCTTCAAGCGCTATCGCGATGGCGAGTTCAGCTTCAGTAACAGTATCCATCGCTGCAGATACCAAGGGTACGTTAAGCCTTATATTGCGTGTTAATTTGGATGAAGTATCTGTTTCTCGGGGAAGAATCTCTGAGTAAGCAGGAACAAGAAGCACATCGTCATAGGTGAGGGCTTCATAAAGGAATTTGGAATTATCGAATGGCATGGCAAATATGATTACGATTCATTATTTGCCGGGTAAAATTAGAGTTAATTTTTCGATTATCAATGTGCCGATGTGCAAATTGAGTAAAACCTTTCTAATTCAACTTTCAAAAAGATGAAAGTAAATTAGTCTATCGAAACATCTGCACATTTGCACATTGATCATTTACCATTAGCACAATGACCATTTGCACATTACTTTTGTTCTGATAAACCTTAGTTATGAAGAATTTATTTTTTACGATAGTGCTCTTTTTTTTAGCCTCCACTGCATTCGCTCAGGTTCAAACTGGCAAGGCTTCTTTTTATGCTGATAAGTTTGATGGCAAACCAACAGCCAGTGGTCAAAAATATCGTCACACTAAATTAACTGGTGCGCATAAAACTCTTCCGTTCGGCACTAAAGTGCGCATTACGAATTTGGCAAATAATGAATCGGTTGAAGTTACGATTAACGACAGAGGTCCTTACGTGGAAGATCGCATTATCGATCTATCAAAAGCAGCGGCAGAGAAATTAGGGTTTGTAAATCAGGGTTTAGCGGATGTAAAGTTAGAGGTTATTGACCCAGGTGATGGCAAAACCAGCGATCCAGGAAGAACGATTGACAACGTATCGGTAGACGAGAAAGAGTTTTATGAATTTAAAATTGAACGATTTAATCCAAAAGGATTCGCTGTTCAGGTGGGCACATATCAGGAATTAGTAAATCTTATGCGACTATCTGACAACTTGAAAAGTTCGTACCAGAAACAAGTTAGTGTGCAGGTTAAAATTATAAATGGCGTAAAATATTACAGTCTATTATTAGGTCAATTTTCTTCTCGTGAAAAAGCGGAACAATTTCGATTGGAGCTAATCAAAAAATTTCCAGGTTCTTTCATTATTGAATTCGATCGATTATAAATCATTTCACCACCAATGGAAATTGCCGGTTACATCGCCTCCATTTGCATTGGATTGGTATTGGGAATTTTAGGTGGTGGCGGATCGATTCTTTCCATTCCCATTTTAGTTTACCTCTTTCAAATTGATGCAGTCTTAGCATCAGCCTATTCGCTATTTATTGTTGGCTTTACAAGTCTTGTGGGAGCCGTTCCAAAATACAAAGAACATTTAGTGAACATCAAGACGGGTATTCTGTTTGGTATCCCTTCTATCCTTACCATTTTTGCCACTCGCAAATGGATTGTCCCTATAATCCCAGACATCCTTTGGCAAACTGATTCATATCTTTTCACAAAACGTTTTTTGATTCTGGGGTTGTTTGCCGTGCTCATGATCCTGGCATCTATATCGATGATTCGTGGACGAAAGGAAATTCACAATGACAATCATCGTTTTCGCGTTGTCTGGGTTTCGATTGAAGGTATCCTTATTGGTTTGCTAACGGGAATAGTAGGTGCCGGTGGTGGATTCCTCATCATTCCAGCATTGGTATTATTAACAGGCCTACCTTTCAAGACCGCTGTAGGAACTTCTCTTTTTATTATTGCTGTTAATTCACTCTCTGGATTTTTAGGGGACATTTTTAACTACTCCATTGATTGGATTTTTCTTCTGTCCATCACTGCATTGGCGGTTGTCGGGGTTATTATGGGTAACGTGCTTTCAAAAAAAATTCATGGAGATAAACTTCGTGTATTTTTTGGATGGTTTGTTTTAGTAACGGGCATCTGGATTCTTATAAAAGAACTACTACATCTTTAGTCGACTTTGGATACACGTGATTCTAAATCACGCCTTGCTCCTGCATGGGCTCATGCTACTTTTAAAAATCCAGCACTATTGGATTAAACTATTGCCACTTCGATGCTTTCTTGTCGTGGAAGGCTCCTTTAAACTCAGGATTTTCTTTTCTTTTCTGTTCATCAATTTCACGGGCCATGGCTTGGGCCTCATCGAATGGAGTCTTTGTTTTCACTAAATCAGCAGGTAATTCTTTGAATGGAATTTTCTTCCTAATTAAATCCTGAATTTTCAGAATATGGTAATGCTCTGCAATAGTAGCGAAGGTAATTGCTTTACCTACTTCAGCAGCACGACCTGTTCTGCCAATACGGTGTACATAATCTTCATATAAAATCGGCACATCGAAATTGATCACATGCGATACCTTCGTAATGTCAAGCCCACGCGCGGTTACATCGGTTGAAACCAACACCCGAACTTTGCCTTCTTTAAAATCATTCACGGCATTCATGCGTGTGTTCTGTCCTTTGTTCGAATGGATAACACGCACTTCACCAACTCTTAATCCTTTTAGGTATTCTGAAATATCATTGGCCACATCTTTTGTTCGCGTAAAAATCATCACCCGATTTAATGCTTCATCGCGCAATAGGTATTCTAAAAAATTAATTTTCGTGCGCGTGTTTGGCAATTCGTAAAGCTCTTGTTCTACCTGCACAGCGGTTGTTGCTGGTGGTGTGATGGCAATCTTAATCGGAAACTCTAAAAATTCAGCTGATAGCCTTTCAACCTTCGCAGGGAAAGTTGCAGAGAAAAGCATATTCTGTCGCTTGCGCGGAAGTACCTCTAAAATTTTTCGAACCTGCGGCATAAAGCCCATGTCCATAATACGATCGGCTTCATCAAGCACCATTGTTTTAATCAACTTGGTGGGCAATACTCCTTTCAAATAAATTTCCATAAAACGTCCAGGGGTGGCAACTATAATATCTACACCCTTTTCAATCATTTCGATTTGAACTTTTGCGCCAACGCCTCCATACAATGTGGCAATTCGGATGTCAGTATATTTTGCGAGTTGTTGTGCGTGTTCTGCCAACTGAATAACAAGCTCTTTTGTTGGTCCGAAAATAACGGCTCTTGGCTCTACGCCTTGAGCATATTTAACTTTCATTAAGAGTGGCAACATGTAAGCGGCCGTCTTACCGGTTCCGGTCTGGGCAATTCCGATCACCTCTTGTCCACCCAAAAGAATGGGAATACATTTCTGCTGAATGTCAGTTGGTGTTGTAAACCCAAGGTCAGCTACAGCCTGCAACAGCTGTTTATTCAGATTAAAATTTTCGAAAGATGTAATTGCTGACACGTAAGGCTTTAATTTTAGGGGATGGAATCAATATTGATAACGAACGCAAATATAGTCAATGAAGGCAAGGTCGTTACGGCCGATGTGTTTATCAACAACCAGCGCATCGAAGCGATTGGGCCTAATCTATCATCCCGCAAGGCAAACAAGGTAATTGATGCAAAGGGAAATCTTTTGCTTCCTGGCGCAATTGATGACCAAGTGCATTTTCGGGAGCCTGGTCTTACACACAAAGGGACAATCTTCTCCGAATCAAGAGCCGCTGTTGCTGGTGGTATCACCACTTTCATGGAGATGCCCAATACCAATCCTCCAGCCTTTACACAACAACTTTTAGAAGACAAATATCAGATTGCCGCGCGCACATCATTAGCAAATCATTCTTTCTTCATGGGTGCTTCAAATGACAATCTCGATGAGGTCATGAAAACCGATCTAAAAAGAGTATGCGGTCTTAAAATTTTCATGGGTTCCTCCACAGGAAATTTGTTAGTGGATGATCCTAAAACATTGGAAGGATTTTTCTCCCGATTCCCATCGCTTATTGCATCGCATTGTGAAGATGAACCCACCATTCGACAAAACTTAATTGATTTCAAAGAGCGATTAGGCGAAGATTTGCCAATGGAAAATCATCCATTAATTCGAAGCGCTGAAGCATGTTATAAGTCATCATCATTTGCTGTTTCACTCGCAAAGAAACATGGAACACGTTTACATATTCTTCATATTTCAACCGCCAAAGAAACTGGACTTTTTCAAAACAACATTCCACTTGAACAGAAAAAAATTACGGCAGAAGCCTGCATCCATCATCTATGGTTTAATGACACTGACTATAAAAGATTAGGCACCCGCATCAAATGGAATCCAGCGATCAAAACAAAGGAAGATCAGGCAGAAATTTTCAAGGCTGTGCTGGATGATCGGATTGATGTTATTGCAACCGATCACGCTCCTCATACGAAGGATGAAAAAAACAATACCTATTTCAATGCACCTGCGGGTGGACCACTGGTTCAGCATAGTGTGGTAGCCATGCTGGAATTTTATCATCAGAAGAAAATCAGTCTTGAGAAAATTGTTCAAAAAATGAGTCATAACCCAGCCATTTTGTTTCAGATTTCAAAACGTGGGTTTATCCGGGAAGGCTATTTTGCTGACCTGGTGTTGGTGGATCCAAACAAGCCTTGGACTGTCAGCAAAGAAAACATCATCTCAAAATGCGGATGGTCTCCTTTTGAAGGTGTTACTTTTCAGTCGTTTATTACCCACACCATTATCTCTGGACATCTGGCCTATGCCGATGGAAAGTTTAATGAACGTGCAATGGGCCAGCGACTTACTTTCGACAGACCATAAAAAAACCCTCAGGTTTTGAGGGTTTTTGGGGTGAATGACGGGACTCGAACCCGCGACCTCCAGAATCACAATCTAGCATTCTAACCAACTGAACTACATCCACCATGTTCCTTCTAAAACTTTTAAAAGGACTGCAAAGTTAGCCAGGGCAGTTTAATTTGCAAACGAAGATGTTGATTAAGCCTTAAATCAAAAGTTGGATCATAATCAAGATTGACATCCGACTTTTTTACCGTTATGTTTAATATATGATCAGCTGGTTTGATTATAAGAAACTGCCGCTCAAGGAAAAGATAGATTTGCTCTACACGCAAGGGACATTCGTGATGTCCATTCGCTACTACGGATACAAAGTAAATCTCTACTTGTTTGAAAATTACTACCTCGAAGTTTTTGTAAATCACAAGCATTCGTCCATTGAAAAAATTTCAGCCCTGGGGGTGCACAATAAGCGAATGCAATTTTATTCCGACCAAATCAGGCTACCCTGTGATTTGTTGCAAAAATAAAGGCTCCCAATTGGGAGCCTTTATTTTTCTATTCTTAGATCTGAAGTCTATGCAGTTGCAGCAGCAGACTCTTCAAATTTTTGTGATATTCTTAATGTAACCGTCTTCTTGGCTTTGTAGCCACAGTAACCACACTGAAAATGCTTCATTATTTGTCCTTCTTCCGTAACAGTAGGAAGCGTAATGATTTCTTCTTTCACCACTTTAAAAGTCTGATAATTACACTCAGGGCATTGAAGGGCGTGTAAGTGACCAGAATAACGTTCAATTTTAATGTATCCAGTCTCTTCATCTTTCCACACATCGTAGTCGATGGAGAATACGTTTTCTTCCGCCTGCATACCTTCATCAAGGTAAGAGTCTTCTTCTTCTTCACCCAAAAGCTTCATTGCCTTACCAGTCTTTGGAGAAATTCTAGGTTGATAGCGAAGTGCCTTCAACCGTTTCTCGATAAAGAATGGATAATAAAACTTGAGCAGGTTCTGAACGATTAGGGCAACGATCATACCCATCGCGAACGTGATAAAGAATCGCACGAAAATCAGCAATGTGGTGAGTGTTACGATATTGGAGTTGGCATAAAAGCATCCTCCAACAATCAAAATAATGGCGGCAATCCATAACGTTTTGATTTCGCTCTTGTTGATGTAATCGTACTTGGTTTTTGCATCACCTAACGTAGCTAAACGTATAACGTGATATAAGACAATCAAAATAGAAATAACCCACGCTGCATAAGCAATGTTTTTGGCCATTCCATTCCAAGAATCAAATTGACGTGGATCTATTACTTCTTCTTGCATATTATTGGTTGGTTATTAAATCCTCTAAGCAAATATAAAATCCTGTTTCAATTTAACCTAGCAAGTAGGAGTACAGAATCGCCTAAAGCTACACATTTTAATATGTTTTTAATAAACCGAACACGTTTTCTGCGCATCAATTAGCGCATAAAGGAACCAACGATGTTTGCGCAGGCTTCTGGGTTTTCAAACATACCCATGTGAGCGACTTGTTTCAGGATATGAACATCGGGTGATTTACATTGCTCAGCTTGTTCCATTATTGAATTCACCGGTATTCCTGCATCTGCTTCACCAGCAAGGAATAAGATGGGCATTTTTAATTTTTTCAAAACGGAAATCCGGTCAGGTCTGTTGCGCATGGCGAGTGTATATCCTACCACTGCCTCATGAACAGAGTGAACAGCAATCTCGCGAACCGTGCTTATGGCCTTGTGATTTTGATCAGCAAAAAGTGGTTGGATGAAGTTAGAAGTAAAGGCCAACACCCCATTTTTACCTATGAAGTCAACGACTTTTAGTCGTGATTCCTTTTTCTCTGCTGAATCCGCAAGAGCGGTCGAGTGAAATAAGCCTAATCCTGAAAATAATTCTGGCCGCTTATCCACCATGGCCAAGGCTACATATCCACCAAGTGAATGCCCAATGACGGTAGCTCCTGAAATCTTTTCCGATGAAAGCCAGCTTAATAATGAGTCAGCAATCTGGTCAATTGTAAAAGGCAATTGTGGCAATGGACTTTTGCCAAAACCTGGAAGATCAACTGTGATTACCTTATTAGTATCAGAAAGTAGAGGAATGAAATCATCCCATACGGTTTGGTTCATTGGAAAGCCATGCAGCAAAATGATGGGCTTGCCTTGACCGAATTGCTTAAAAGAAAGCAAAGACATTAAACAGGTTTGGCAACTGGCTCTAACATTTCAATAACGGCACGTTCAATACCATCAGCATCAAACCCGCATTCGCGATGTAATTCAAATTGCTCTCCATGTTCTACAATCCGATCGGGAATACCAAGGCGCTTTACTTCTGCATGATATTGATTGTCCGCCATGAATTCTAGAATAGCACTCCCTACGCCACCTTGTAAGCACCCGTCTTCAACCGTAATTACTTTTTTGAAGTTTGAGAAAATATCATGGAGCATTTCTTCATCCAGCGGCTTAACAAAACGCAAATCGTAATGAGCAACGTGAATATTCTGCTTCTCTAAACGATCACAAACTTCAGTGGCATAATTCCCAATATGTCCTATTGTAAGAATAGCCAAGTCGTCACCTGAACGAAGCTTACGGCCCGTCCCGATTTTAATTTCTTTCATCTCTGTCTTCCAATTTGGCATTACACCTTGCCCGCGAGGATAGCGAATGGAAAACGCTTTCTCTTTTCTGGGCAACTGTGCCGTAAACATCAAGTCGCGAAGCTCTGCTTCGTTCATCGGCGATGCGACAATCATATTCGGAAGACATCTGAAATATGCTATGTCGTATGCGCCATGATGAGTCGGTCCGTCAGCCCCTGCAAAACCTGCGCGATCGAGACAGAAATTAACAGGTAAATTCTGAATACACACGTCATGAATTACCTGGTCGTAAGCTCGCTGCATAAATGAGCTATAAATATTGCAAAAAGGTATCAACCCTTGAGTCGCCAAGCCTGCAGAAAATGTGACAGCATGCTGTTCGGCAATGCCCACATCAAAAGCCCGGTCAGGCATCTCCTTCATCATGATATTCAAGGAAGAACCAGAAGGCATCGCTGGGGTAATGCCCATGATTTTATCATTCGCTTTCGCTAACTCGACTAAAGTTTGCCCGAATACGTCCTGATATTTGGGTGCCTGTGGCTTGTCGTACGATTTCTTATGTATTTCACCGGTGATCTTATCGAACGTTCCAGGGGCATGCCAAGTGGTTGCATTACCTGCTTCAGCCGGGGCATATCCCTTTCCTTTTACGGTTATACAATGAAGAATTTTCGGACCCTTGATGTTTTTCAGATCATTGAAAATTGTAACAAGGTGATTCACATCATGACCATCTACTGGCCCGAAGTAGCGAAGGTTTAATGATTCAAATAAATTACTCTGACTCAACAAAGTTGCCTTGATACCATTCTCAACTTTTGATACAATCTCCTGAGCACTTTTTCCGAACATGGAAAGTTTGCCAAGCAACTTCCATACATCGTCTTTTAATTTATTGTAGGTGCGTGATGTGGTGATATCGGTTAAATAATCTTTCAGCGCACCAACATTCGGGTCGATGGCCATACAATTATCATTGAGAATAATGAGGATGTTCGAGTCGGCAACACCTGCGTGGTTCATGGCTTCGAATGCCATACCGCCAGTCAAAGCACCATCACCGATAACAGCAATGTGTTGCTTCCCTTCGAGCTTCAAATAGTTAGAGGCGACCGACATTCCAAGAGCAGCCGAGATTGAAGTTGAGGAGTGCCCAACTCCAAATGTATCGTATTCACTTTCTTTTCTTTTCGGAAAACCAGAGATGCCTTCATACATTCTGTTAGTATGGAATTCTTCTTTACGACCTGTTAATATTTTATGTCCGTAGGCTTGATGACCAACATCCCAAACCAGCTGATCATTAGGAGTATCAAATACATAATGCAATGCCACTGTCATTTCAACCACACCGAGACTTGCACCAAAGTGCCCACCGTAAACGGATACATTGTCAATTATAAATTGTCGCAATTCATCACAAAGCTGAACCAGTTGAGCCTGATCCAATTTCTTAATATCCTTTGGGGAATTGATCTGCGATAAAAGTTTTCCGGGTGTAATTAACATGGGGTCGTGGTGTCAACAATCCTTAAACAAGCTTGGAAGATAACTGTTTACCTTCACCTTTTCAATATGCCTTCTTACAACCATTTTTTTGCCTCTATCTACAAAAAGCACAGGAAACATGGATTTCTGAGTCGATTGAAAGGCAAAATTAGTATTTCTATTGGGAAGAAGGTTTTTGCCGGATTATAAATAAATTTGCCCCTCGCTTATGACTACACAACAAGAAGATTTTGAGATAAAACTGCCACTTTTCGAAGGGCCATTCGATTTATTGCTTTTTTTCATCGAACGCGATGAGTTGGATATCTATGACATTCCAATCTCCAAGATTGCCAACGATTTTTTGGATTATATCAAACACCTGGAGGTTCTCAATATAGAAGTAGCCAGCGAATTTATTTTGGTGGCGGCAACCTTGATGCGCATCAAATCAAAAATGCTTTTGCCAAGACCTCAGCTCGATGAGAAGGGTAATGAAATTGATCCTCGTGAAGAACTGATCAAACACTTATTAGAGTATAAGAAATACAAATCGGTTGTTGAAGGTTTCCATCGCCTGGAAGAAGATGAGTTGATGAAGGAGAAGCGTGGTAACTTAATGAAAGAGTTACGTGCTCTTGCTGAAAGTACCAACGTAGAAGCCGAACTTCAGGACGTTACCATCTTTAAACTGATGGGCGTTTTCGAAAAAGTAATGAAACGCTTCGATGCAGAGAAGAACAAACCAGTGCATCAGGTTATTCAATATCCATACACAATAGAGGCACAGAAAAAATATATTGTGGACGAACTCAATAACAAACCTCGGGTTTCATTTACTGAATTGTTGGAAACCTATCCTACGCGTATTGGTGTAATTTTTAATTTCCTTGCGATTTTGGAAATGCTGGCGTACCAGGTAATCTCTATTCAAGTAGGCGAAGGTTTTAATAATTTCTGGATCGCTAAAATAGAAACAGCAGAAGCTATTCTTTAAGCATACAAATCATCTTTATCAGCGGTGGCCACTTCCAAAAAGAAG
>JANODK010000091.1:0-8461 GCA_031412655.1 Chryseolinea sp. | reverse complement strand
AAAGGCGCGTGCTCGTTCTTGCTATGAAATAGGATTTTTTTGTCGCGCCTTTTCACGAAACTCAGATCGAAGCGAGCGAGCTTCGGTCGATGCACGTTTCCATTCAGCGTCATGGATCTACAACATACTTCCTCGTGGGGTAACATTATTATGACAGGCTGCATAATTTACTTGACGAAATGCAGTTTTTAAGCGCATTTGGCGTGGTGAAAATTCCTAATTTCAAGTATGAATCGATTCTGGAAGTACAAATTTGATCATGTCATTTTTTGGACTGCCACCGTTGCTTTCCACATATTTACGCGAATCGATATGGTCAATGCAGCAGGCTTTGATCAATTCCTGCTTGAAATTATTATCCGGAATGTTCTCCTGGCGATATTGATCTATTTCAATTTGCTGATACTCATTCCAAGGTACGCGCAGGAAAAAAAGATTATTACCTATGCCTTTTTATTATTCGTTGCCCTGGCATTATACGTACTGCTAAAAAATACACATGATGTCTACCTAAATGGTTATGTATTGGGTGATGTAAATCGAAGATCCCTGTTTTATAACACGTATTACAATTTTTCAATTGGCTTGTTTTACCTGGCGTTTAATGTTGCTCTTCATCTAAGTAAGGAATGGTATTTTCAGCGTGAGCTCATTCAGAAATTGGAGGTCGAGAAACTGAGTTCTGAATTAGAGTATCTGAAAGCACAAATCAATCCCCACTTTGTCTTCAATTCGATTAATACCATTTATTTCCAGATAGATAAACAAAATATTCACGCACGCGAATCCTTATCTGCTTTTTCAGAAATGCTCCGATATCAATTATACGAGTGCAATGGAAAGGAAATTCAAATAGAGAAAGAAATTCTATATTTAAAAAATTATGTTGCCTTACAACGCATGCGCAAAGATGAAAACTATACCATTTCGTTTGTGGAAGGAGAAAATCTGAACGGCTTTAGCATCTCGCCCCTGTTGTTTATTCCCTTTGTTGAAAATGCCTTTAAGCATGTCTCACATCATCCACACAAAAACGAAGTGAGCATACGGCTCTATAAACACGAAAATACGGTTGAACTTTTGGTGTTTAACACAAAGGAAAATAAAACGATTGTGAATGGATATGCGGGTATCGGATTAAAAAATGTACAAAGAAGATTGGAATTACTATATAAAGATCGTCACAAATTGGTGATTGATAGTCAAACGGACAGTTACGAAGTGCATCTTACCATTCACACAACTTAAGTATTGAGCAACCCAAAATACCACAGCGAAATACATGAAACTAAACTGCCTCATTATCGATGACGAGCCCTTTGCACGCAAAGGGCTCGAAGAGCATGTTCAGGAAATTGACTTTCTGCATTGTGTTGCTTCATGTGAAAATGCCTTGAAGGCCGCATCGTATTTGAATGAACAAAAGATTGATCTGATCTATTTGGATATTCACATGCCGAAAGTAAGTGGAATTGATTTTCTCAAGGCCTTAAAAAATCCGCCACTCACCATTTTCACGACTGCCTATTCGAATTATGCCCTGGAAGGTTATACACTGGATGTCATTGACTACCTCGTGAAGCCCATTACCTTTGAGCGGTTTTTGAAAGCGTCTCAAAAAGCGATGGAGTATTTTCAATTGAAAATGCGTGCAGAAAATAATAACACTCCTCCGGTTGATTATTTTTTTGTTCGCTGTGACCGCAAGTTTGAAAAAGTATTTTTCCGCGATGTCTCGTATGTTGAAGGACTTCAGAACTATGCGGTGATTCATGTTGCTGATCGAAAACTAATTACCTACATCACGTTAACAAGTCTTGAAAATCAATTGCCAAAGGATCAGTTTTTAAAAGTTCATAAATCTTTTTTGATTTCCGTACCACACGTTAAAGCGATTGAAGGCGATGAGATTATACTGGAGAACGCTCGTATTCCGATAAGCCGAACGTTACGGGATCAGGTTGTTCAGCAAATCTTGGGTAACACTCTTTTTAAGCGATAGCGTTTGTTGAACCATCAGAGTCTCCCGCGAGACACGAGAGACTCTAAGGGGTTCAATTTATTTTGATGCCGTGCTCGACTTGTCACCGATTACAACATAAACTACCTGTTGCCCTTCCGGAAAATCGTTGGAGGAATAGTAAAGCTTAAGCGTATTGCTTCCTTTTGGTTTCAGCGCAACAATATCGTTCACCTGGCATGTCATGGGTTCGTTGAAGCCTGTTGAAGAGCCCTCAAAGTTCCAATCCTTCAGCACCTTGTTGTTATTGTCTTTAAGCGTAAGCTTTCTACCGGTTACGGTTCTTCCACATTCACTGTATTTCACAATGAGCTGATTATACTTTTCAGCTGGATCCAAAATTAATTTTGGTGCAGCTGTTTTGTGAAAATCCAAATACTGGTCAACCATCAATTTACTATCCAGGTAAACCTTGGCACTGTGTGCACCAGAGCCTGGTGCAGCTGAGAACGAAAAGAGAATGGCACATAGGACAACTGCCACCAGGGAGTGAATCCAGGAAAATGAAATGATCTTTTTCATGTTGTTTAATTTTAGTTACGGTTTATGACTTTGTAAATACTACTCTAAGGAACGGAGAAAAATACCGCAGGTGTAGCAAGTCTGACCATCTGTTGCTATTACTTGACAAACTGAGTGCTTTCTCCAATTCAGCGTTACGAGCCATTCGGAAATAATCCAAAGTCGCTTTCCCGCTGATCAGTGTTCACTTTAATTCGTGCATTCGTGGCAACAAAGCTGATGACTGATGAATGAACTAATGGAGTTACCCACCCCAACTCACTGAAGACCAAGGTTTTAGACTTATAAAAAAGTCCCATCAAGCATAAATACTTAATGGGACTTTTTTGAGTACAGAATCCCTTACTATTTTAGTATCGCTAAAAAGTTTGAGCCGAGGTTTTCGACAATAATTTTGCGATAGCGTATGCTGCTGCGATATTCCTTTGTCATAAACTCATTCCAGGGTTGATCCCAATCCGTTTGTTTCGCCATGATAAAAGCCAATTCTTCATCAGCTCCAAAATTGACATTTTGTCTTTTCACGGGAAGTTGTCTGCGGGTTGCGTCTAAGTATTCTGTGAAATCCAGTATGGTAAAATATTTTGAAGCACCGGAAAGCTCTTTCAATATCTCGCCACCGGAATTGGCATAGGTTACTTTTAATGCAGGTGCATTCTCTTTCTTAATCTTCTCAATGATCTTTGCGTGCGTACTACCCGTAATTACTTTTGCACTGTAATCCTTCATTGCTGTACCAATCTCATCTACACGATTAATATTCGGTGCATCGGTGTGGGTGAGCATCACCACGGGGTTGTTCATAAAGGATGGTGTAAACTTTAAAGTCTTTTTGCGTTCCTCGGTAATGGTTACGTTCGTTGCTCCTAAAATATTGGGTGTACTTTGCGTGATAGATAAGAAGATCTTAAATACTTGTTCTTGTCCCGCATAGTTAATCTCTACAATCTTATTGTACTTCGTCTGAACAAATTGGGCAAAATCACCTAAGATGTCAACACAGACGCCTTTCATTTTGCCAGAGGCTGGGTCTTTGTAAATCAATCCGGGCTGTTCGTAATAAATAATGGTGAGTGTACCTCCGTTTGATTTTACTTTAGACCACGAGTCGCCTGAGTACTTCTGACCCAGGCACGCTGAAGCGAATAGTACGCCAGCAAAAAATAATATGTTTTTCATTTAGGTTAATGTTTGACACGAATATATAGACTCCAGTTTCGTATCAAAATTAATTCACAACAATATGTTCATGATACCCAGCGTCAACGATTGCTATAGATGTAAACAAATGATTACGTAACTCTCAACCTGAAACTAAAGAGATGCGATGCCCCATCAGGGAGTAGGTGCGAATGATCACTGTCCACTAAGTGAATTTGGAACCCTTGGGGTAGGATGCAATCGGGTGAACAAAAACGTTTTACGAGCACAATAAATCATCCCGAATGCGTAGTATGTTATTGCTTTAAGTAGTTTTGCTCTTTCCTTTAATTTCTTACCATGAATAAATTCTTTGATGCGATAAAGGTGATCATCCTGGTGAATGTTGTGCTCTTCGCCATTCCGTATTTGTTTCCTGATCTGGAAGTACAAATGGTAAATTCGCTGGCCTTGTATTTTCCAGCAAATGAACATTTCAACTATTGGCAGCTTGTTACCAGTATGTTTATGCACGGTGGTGTGGCGCATCTGCTTTTAAACATGTATGCGCTGTGGGCCTTTGGCACACCACTGGAAACGATGTGGGGGAAAAATAAATTTCTCTTCTTCTATTTCATGTCCGGTATTGGTGCCAATCTGATTTATCTCGCGGTGAATTATTTTCAATTTCAATCTCTTTATAATGAACTTTTAAGTGCTGGTTTTTCTACCGAGAGCATACAAGCCATTTTAAACACAGGTAGTTATGATACCCGTGCCGGACAAACTATAACAACGGAACAACTCACCCATTTTTATCAGCTATATCATACGCCCGCGGTTGGTGCTTCGGGTGCTATCTATGGTGTGTTGGTAGCGTTCGGCATGGCTTTTCCAAATGCGAAGCTGGCGCTCATCTTTTTCCCTGTTCCCATTGCAGCAAAATATTTTATTCCCATCCTAATTACCATTGACTTACTTTCTGGCATTACTGGATTTTCAATTTTCGGTGGTGGGATTGCTCACTTTGCTCATGTGGGAGGCGCAGCAGTAGGATTTCTGATTGTTCTACTTTGGCGTAAAAAACAGACAACGCCTCAAGTCCAGCAGGATAACTATTGAATCGGTAAACAATACTATATTCGAAAATAATGGAATAACGATTCTTGGAATATGAAATGGACCTATAGTATACAAAACAAATTGGTTGCTTCGGCAGCGCTTTTCGCGCTGTGTGTGCTGGTTTTGTTCAGCAACTACGTAGACGGAGATCATACCAGTAACGTCAAGAAATCGATTAGTACTTTGTATGAAGATCGGTTAATTGTTGAAGATTATATTTTAAAAATGACAATCGATGTTTATGAAATAAAGCAAGCATTGAACGCACTTGATTTAAAGGATGAACATTCTTCTCATCAAATTAAAACGTTGCTTTCTGAAATCGATGGTCTCAATAACGCGTATTTGAAAACAAAATTTACTAAAAACGAGGATGTAAAGTTTACTGCGTTATTAAAAACATTAAACGAATTTAAATCCACGTCTAATCCTGGCGTCCAAGCAAAATTGGAAATAACAGATCACGCCCTTTTGCTCTTGAAAGAACTCTCTTTAATTTAACTGGCGGAATCTAAACTCATTATGAAACAGGCTGAAGATTTATATCGGTCTGGTAAGTTAACATCACAACTCGCTTTCGGTATCACTATCATTATTTTGCTGGTGCTACAGGCTCTTATGTTTACTTCGAAAACCATAACGAATGGTAAGCAAACATCAGGGGCACATCTTAATTAGTTGGTTAAGAATTAGTAGTAAGGTCTGCCTCCTGTGCTCCCTATCAAGCTAGATCGTTCTGCACAACGTTTCTATAACACAATAAAAATAATATAGCACCGGAAATTGTGCAAAGTGTTGTTTCCTCCATTACGGCTAACTGCCTTTCCTTAGGCTTGGATCAGATGGTGTTATTAACTAATTCATCCAAGTTTTTTTATCTTGCCTATCCTTATGCTGAGCAAGAAAAAACGAGTATTCCTACTCATCTTACTATTCGTGGCACCTACAACCCATGCACAAAACATGGTAGTTGAAAAAATCCGTATCACGAATACCATTGATAAAGAGAATAACTCCATGATTCCAAAACTGAAAGACTTATCGAACCCCCGAAACCCAATCGTGGACAAAATTAATTCGTATTTGTTGGAGACCTTTGATATTACCAGCTATAAGCAAAGCGAAATAACGGAGTTCCGCTGGTCAGATGTAGATTTTGACTCAGAGATAAAATCGGGCATAGCCTATATTCATTACGGAGGCGAATATTATGGCTCCTATCCTAATGCTGTAGAAGAAGAATTGTTCTTCAATCTCACTACTGGTGAGAAAATTGTCAATACCGACATAAACTTTCAGAGCTTATTTAGTTTATACGGCTATACTAATTTCTTAAACCGGTATTGGTTAACCACCAAACTAAAAGATGCTTTTAAAGAAGCCATCGTCTGTGCTGATTCTGAACCGTATTGCACCTACTACGACATCAGCCAGTATGATCTAAAGAAGGGAATGCTTTCGGCATCGCTTGAAATAGATTGTTACTCCCACGCAGCACGTGCCTGCAGTCCAACGTACACAGTTTCAATTCCAATAGATTCAGTAAAACCTTATTTAACAGAAATCTCCACTAGAATTCTTTTGACAGATCGCTACTGCGACAAGAAAGGGATTGACAAACTCCTGTATAATACCAGAGTATGGAAAGAGATACCGAACAATTTATACTTGTTTGGTTTAGTGGATAATAAATACCCCATCAGCATGGCCATTACCATCGATCAATATTCTGGTGCTACCAGTGGTTATTACTACTACGACAAAAAGAAGCAAAAGCTAAATCTAAAGGGGATCTATGCCCATAACATTCTGGACATGAAAGAAACCTTCAACAATAAAGAAACCGGTAAATTTTATTTTACCTGGAGTGATGGCTTTGACGCAGAAGCAATACCCATCTATGATGCTCATGGCAACAGTCAGTATTTACGGGGTACGTGGATAAGTATGGATGATTCGAAAAAGTATACGATTCACTTTACATCTTTAAAAACAACAAAGCCGCAGTAACCAGCACCTTTGCGAACGTTACTTGCCGAGAATGATGGATACTGAAATAAAAATGTAAACCACTGGCGAACACCCAGTGCCCAAGTCTGAAAAGACTTGATTCATAATAGGTCCATATCTCTCTTCGAGCGGACTGGAAAATGCAGAAAAATCCTGGATTGCCAATATATTTGAATAACCCTCAACTCGATGAAACTACTCTCAACGCTAGCCATAGGTATTACGTGTTGCATAGCTTGTAATAACTCCAGCAAAACAGAAGTAACAACTGATAAAGACACCACCGTTGTGAAGACTGATACCGTGGCGTTGGAAAATGATCCAATACCCGTTGCCGCAACAACAGCAATATATGATAGCACACGAGATGATGGCGAATTGATTGAGGAGAAAGGTGAAACGGTATACGTGAGCAGGAAGCAGTATTCCTTTATTTCCGATCCTTACGATTTTTATCTAAGCGCCAGTACAATTGAAGGTCTGCTTGGTGAGGAAGCGAAAACAAAAGTAGTAGAGTTTGAAGCGGGAGAAGACTACAGTGCATATTCCTACACCACCATCACGTTTAAGGATACTGAAATTAGTTTTTATGATTATGCCGGCAAACATTTTTCAACCATTACCACAAACCTGCTGCCCTTGAAGAATGGAATTAAAATCGGTATGAAGAAAGATGCGTTTCGATCGGCCATGGGGTTTAGTGATGCCAACGCTTCAAACGCCACGGTCTACAGACTTGTTGATGATTATGGACAAATGGACTTTTCCTTTCAGGCTGATTCGTTGTACCATATCTGCGCGCATTATGAGGAAGGAGATTAACTTCAAGCTAATACCCAACCCGGAGCTTGTTCAATTAATTTTAAGTTATGCCGATAATGTAAAAGTTTTAAACGAAGCGCTTTACACTTACATGCAAAACTTTTTGAAAATCTCAACTCAAATAGAGGCTTGAAATCTGTTAAGCATCCCGCTAAAGGGCGGAACACTAGGTATGATATTTGGAGTTACTTACTATACTGAGAATCATCAAACTGAAAACCTGTTAGTGCCGTTGTGAGGTCTTTAAAAATTACATTTCCGATATTATTTACATTCTGTTTATACTCCCATTCCTGAAAGCTGGATTCCGGATGGTTCATAATGACAGCGTCTTCACGCCAAAGCATGGTAATGATGACTTTGTTTCCTGATACGCCAAAGTTTACTTTATAACTTACACCATTCCGGCTCGCTTTCTTTGGTCCGGTATTGAAGGTGAAAAAGTCACTTGAAGGATTCTCTTTGTAAATCCTTTTGACACCATGTGCAGACCAATCCTTTTGTATAGATCATAGTCTTTGTCTGATCGGCTTACAAATTGCCTTCAAAATAAATCGGCTTAGTCAAGGCAGAGAGAATGAATCAGAAAGAAGTGCTGAAATAAGTTTTACAAAAGATCAAATTATAGTTTTGAAAGCATTAGTAAATCGATATGAAGGAAAAACAGAAAAGTAGAAAAACAGATTTAACCGAGATTATGCAATAGCCCGGACATTTATGTCTTGGGAAATGAATGGCAAAAATATTTGGCTTTAGCCAAAATTACATTGGGCTAAAGCCCCTTTGGTTTATTTTTATTTGTTCCCCGACATAAATGTCGGGGCT
>JANODK010000090.1:0-5227 GCA_031412655.1 Chryseolinea sp. | reverse complement strand
CGACACCAGCATCCCCGAGGTCATCACTTACCTGGACTGGATCAAAAACTGATTTAATCGAATTAATCTACGCATTACATGCTTCAAAAGCATTTAATAACGACTCAGTTGATTTAAAGGAAGTTGCCAGTCAATTTGAGGCGTTTTTTAATGTTAGTTTGGGTAATTATTATAGGGTGTTTCAGGATATTCGGTTAAGAAAGATTAATCAGACGAAGTTTATTGATACTATGAAGCATGGTTTGTTAAAGAAGATCGAAAGTTTCGAAAGTTAAAGCGCAGTAGCGCCTCATCATAGAAATTTGCAGCAAGCTAAGGGGTGTTGTATGGTGGAATTTGGACTTTACGTGGTGGTCCGTAGTCTAAGAGGTATCGTCCTAAGTCGCTAGGCTCAAAGTATGAACCGGCTGGACTACTCCCTAGTTGTGTTGTCGTTGACACTATTTCCTTCATCAATCCAGTAAACACCAGTTGTTGACGATAATGGTACAGTGAAGGGTGGAAAGAACTGTGACGCCATTCCCCCGAAAACAGGAATTTGATATGGTCAATATAACTTTTGTTTACACAATCGCAGATTTGCAAATATTCTACCCTGCTGATCTCTTCTTTTAATAGGGCCTTAAACATCCGACCAAGGATTTCGGCCTTTTCATTTACGTCTAGTCTATCAATGACGACCCAAAGTTTCTTTGCAAATTCAGGTTCGGTTTGTTCAATTGTCAATTGAAACTTTGCCATTAATTCAGGATCGGGGTCTGATGATTTGAAGAATGCTTCAACCTTTTCCGCAAATATCCTTTCTTGAACATTTGTATAAATTCTGTTTACACTGCTTAAAATGCCTAAAGCAGGAACACCTGAAAGGGCATCAAAAATTGTTGTGGTTAATGCTATTGATTCCTCTTTTGTCTTATCATCCATTATCTACTTCGTTACTGTTTAATGGTGTTGTGTAATGTATCCCGATGCATTCTAGTTACAATTGTATCGGAAGGATTTGGAATATTGTTGTGTAATGGCTTAACTAGACTGGACAATAGACCGACAAAGATTGGAGAAAAAACAACAGCAATTGTAATCAAGTTTGTAGCGGTACTTACATAAGTGTGGGCTTTCTTGTATCTGACAAGAATGAAACCTAATACTGCAATTGCTTGAAGCGTTAGTCCTATTTGCCAATTTATTTCCGGATTTTCCAGAAAGACTATGTAATCCATGAGAACTAATCCACCAAATAACAGAAGGTTATTAAAGACTTTAATATACTTTATATCTTCTGGCTTTGGTCTTGAGGCAAGTAGATCGGATAACTTTCTGTTACCTTCATCTTTAAAAGCGTTGCTATTTGTCAACTCTTTTACACGCTCATTTAATTGTTCAACTTCATAATTTGATTTTTCAATTGTAGTATCCTTTGTACTTATTTGAAAGTTTAAATTTTGTATCTCAGAGTTTAATTCTACAATCTTTGAATCGGTTGATGTGTTTTTTACATCTTGTAGCAGGTCATTATATTTCTTTTCAAATACCCCTGACCGATTCCTTGAACCTTCAACTTGTGATTCTAAATCTTCTATTTTTTGTAGTGCTGTTTCAAGTAATTTCTTTGTATCGCTAGTGGTATCTGCAGCTCGTGCTTTTAATTCTCGAAGTTCAATAAGTATTGTATTTTGAATAAACCTCGACAGTCTAATAAGTACTTCACCGTATCCACTATGATTTTTTATTTCCTGTAATTCCAAGACCTTTTTTGTTTCATCATTGTAATGGACTGAAACTAAAGCTCTTGTTCTACTAAGATACTCATCATTGACAGGGGTGCAATCTTCATAAGATGTTGAAACATTTTGGATAATGATTTTGGTATTAATTTCTTTATATAATTTTTCAAATGCTTCTATCGCTCTATCGTATATCATAATGTTAAACGGTTATAATTTAAACAAAGATAATAAAAAAGGAACGTTACCAGTACTGGTTCAATCTCACGTAGCCAGTACTGACCTGGTAATATCTATCTATGTAAGCAAACATAACCAAATACGATAAAGAACAGCTAAACCCATAGCTATTAGCGGTAGAATCATAAATGTATAAACAAGCTTTTACGAATTCTTCAAGAAAGCAGTTACGATATTAAAACCTTTCAATGATTAGCAAATCAATTCATATTTATTGATGTTATAGCAGTAAGGCTAGAATTTCTAGAACTGGTTTCCAAAGTAAAATCCATTGGCTATAAGTACTCTAATTCTAAATCTACATAGAACCCAAAGGCATCTGGTCAACCTCTTACTCAAACTGAACGAAACTAGCACCTCACTAATTGAGTGGATGGTTAAGGGTGATAGATGCAAAGCCTTTCATCAGTACTGGTAAGCTCGAATCAAGACGGGTCAAACTAATGAAAGATAAGTGGCATGAAGACTTTCTTTTTGTATGTACATTTCCAGATGTATGGCACGATGACATTGTGGATGTTCTTTCTTATTGCGTAGCTAAATGTTGTTGAATACTGCGAAATTGGATTTGCGTTTTATGTAGGATTATCAGTTTTCCTCTCAGCATATGCTTTTAAGACATCTGAAATTACATAGTTCATTTTTCTATCGACCTTTCTAATTATTAAGATCATAATTGTAGGTAAAAGAATAGCTGTGAGCACACCCAGAAACAATAGCAACCCCATATAGACTGGTCTATTTTCTCCATTTGATTTAATTAGTCTAGGCTCTAAACCTGCTTTCTGAAATTGAATGGAACAGGTAATGTCATCAATATCTTCGATTACAAGCTTTGCTATTAAAACAGGTTCGTCCGATCTATTCAAAGGGGTGATATTGAAATGAATAAATCGTTTTGTGTTGACAGTATCTTCTATAGGATCAAAGGTTCCTTTCACCCTTTCCTTTGACTTATTTATATCTTCAAAGTCGATGTAGTGTATCTTGATTCCCTTATTTGATTTGACCATAAGATCACAATCAAAGGTGTCTAAATCTTTGTTAGTGTAGTTGAATAGCTTTACAGTTACGTAGCCAATGTTTGTTACTTTCCTTTTATTGATTTGTAAGTCGGCTTGACCACTAATTTCTGATAATAGATTATCTGATTTTGTAACTTCATAGGATATATAGTCAATTCTGTTTTGGTATTCCACAAAATAGTAAGTTGCTATACCGCCTAACAGTGCAATGGCTGTTCCAATTAATATTGCTGAAACGTTACTACTTAGATTACTCATCTTGACGGTTGGTTTAGAATGTGCAATATAATCAGTACTTAATTCACTTCAAGTAATTATTGATGGTTATGAAGCTCTGAGAGATTGGTGCGGTGATGATATAGAGTTAGTCTTCATTGAAAAAGGCAAGCCTCAGCAAAACGGATACATCGAGCGGTTCAATCGAACGTATCGAGAAGAAGTACTTGATGCTTTTGCCTTTGACGATCTTAACCAGGCACGACTACTGACACAAGCTTGGATGTGGATATACAACAATGAAAGACCACATAGCTCGTTGGGTTATAACACGCCAACGCAATTCCTGTTGAAATATGGAAAACTCCACCACCCTCAAAAAGCCAACGCGGAGTTTACCACATTCCAACAGGATGATGATTACAATTGGAAATCATTAATTTTGGATGCTACTAAATAGGGTAAGCTTTCAAGTCTTGTCTACTTACTTAAATATATCTGTACCCATTACCAATAGTCTTCCTATTAATACAGTTGAAACATTATTACTTTACCACACAATGAAATTCAATTTTTTGGTGCAAAAATCTTTCCCCCCTTACTACCAACTTGTGAACATTCGCATTTTCTAGCCCGCACTTTTGCTTCCGTAATCAAACACGGAAGCTATGTTCAATTCAATTTCCTGGCAACAGTTCTTTTATACACTCTTAACAGTTTTAGGAGCGTATTACGTTATTTCCTTTCTACTCCTTTATTCAAAGGAGGTCATCCACAAGGTTAAAGGTAAACCTGACCAACCGGATTCCGCACCACCAGAATTTAAGGGACCTACTAATAATCTAATGGGTGCAATCAAAAAGGATTTACCCAATCGCCATGAACAATCTGTTGAGGCCAATGAAATCAATGTAATAGCAGATTCAAAACAGTTGCCATCTGTTGACGGAGATGATGCTTTACTGGTAGGTAGCGTGTCTGATCTCCTTCAGGAAATCAAGATTCTAGTTAAGGTAATTAAGGAGGGCAATGGTACACATGAAGATGCTGTACCGATGATCACTTCTCTTTTATCTAATTACGAACAACTCATCAATACAAAGTATCAAGCCTCTATTTCACTGTTCATCCATGAGCAGCTTCAAGGTGAATTCGCAAGCCAAGCTGATCTAAAAGCTATTGAGAGCTTTTGGCCTCAAATAAATTCTAACAAATAATTATTAGTCAACTAAACAAACAAAAAAAATTATGAAAAGTAAAGCACAAAAGTGGATTCGTAAAGGTAAGGCGTTTGGAATTGCTTTATCAGTGTATTGCCTGTCTTATGTAGTGTCATATGCGCAGGATGGAAACGCGGGGATCAATGCAGCTTCGACACAGGTTCGAAGTTATTTTGATACGGGTACTCAACTTATGTATGCTATAGGTGCCGTGGTCGGTCTGATCGGTGCGGTTAAAGTTTATCAAAAATGGAATGCAGGTGAACCTGATACTGGTAAAGTTGCAGCAGCGTGGTTTGGCAGTTGCATATTCCTTGTGATTGTGGCTACGGTGTTAAGGTCATTCTTTGGCGTTTAAAATTTGATCTATGGCAACAAGTGTGTATCGAATTAACAAAGGGATCAATAAGCCAATCGAGTTCAAAGGATTAAAGGCCCAATACATTGCCTACCTCGGAATTGGTCTGGTTGTTCTGCTTATCATGTTTGCAATTCTGTATATCAGTGGTGTTAACATGTTTATTTGTCTTCCGCTCATTCTGATACTTGGTACAATACTTTTTGTTCTCGTGTATCGCATGAGTGACCGTTTTGGTCAATACGGTTTGCTGAAGCACGCTGCACAACGTAGCGTTCCATCGCATCTTACTTCCAATAGCCGGAAGATGTTTCTGAAACTTAAAACAATATAGCTATGTCGCAAGAAGCATCATTTCTGAAAATATTTCCTGTCTATAAAGTGGAGTACGATTGTATCCTTTCAAAGCATGGTGATGTAACAGTTGCTTACGAAGTGCAATTG
>JANODK010000089.1:0-7806 GCA_031412655.1 Chryseolinea sp. | reverse complement strand
ATCAGTCGCGCATTAATGAAGAAAGTATGCGGCAACGAGAAGAAGAGATGCGTCAGAACATGGAAGAACTTCAAGCTACTCAGGAAGAGCTAATAAGGAAAGAAAGAGAAATGCAAAAACGATTTGAAGAATCGGGTGTTGGAGTATAGAGCCATGACTGTTCTTTAACCACAGGCCAGGCGGAAGATTTCTTTTGCCACGAATGCACGAATGAAAATGCAAGATCAATCTGCGAGATCTGTGTGTACTCGATCTGCGAAATCAGCGGGAAAATGTATTTGAATTTTTATTCTATTCTAAACTTCGATCCCTCTGTGATACCTTTCCATGTATCCGTGCGGAAAGGTGAAGCGGGAAATCCTTCTTTGTTATACAGATTAGCATCTTCTGGATTATCTGCCCAAGCGTAACGCACTGATGCAGGACTCGAAATTCCTTCCGCAGAAACAACTATATCATTTCCATCAATCCATGCTTTAGCACATTTGAATTTCTTATCAGCGCCTGCCACTTCGAAACCTTTTACATAACCATATTTATCTTTTGCCATAAGTCCACTGCCAGTTTCATTAAAACTTAATCGAACAGTGTTGCCTTCTACTTTCATCGACTTATACATCGGACCACTGTAAACATTATTTTGCTGATATACTTTATTGAGAGCTACAGCCGCTAATCGTTTTCCGACATCTTGTTTGTTTCGTGGATGAATATCCGTGGGATTACCAATATCCGTTGTCACTGCCATACCGGTGTTGGGTAATGAAAGTGTTAAGGTTTGTGCTTCGCGCAATTCAGCCCAATAACTTCCGTGCTCTGTAGTACCGTTGTTTGAATTAAAGTTTGCTAGCTGAACAAAATAAAACGGAAAATCACCTTGCTTAAAATGATTGCGCCAATCCTGAATCATCAATGGAAATGCAGTGCGATATTGATATGCTCTACCTGCATTTGATTCACCCTGATACCAGATCGCTCCTTCAATACCATAATTAAAAATAGGGTTGAGCATGGCATTGAATAATAATGTTGGATAATCATTTGGACCAACTGAACTATTTCCACTTAATGCACTTTCAATATTAAATGACCAGTTGCCAGCGAGTGCAATGACGGTGCTAGATGATGTAGTGAATTTCACATCACCCGCGTCACCATATATGCCACCACCACCACCAGTGTCTTCTACTCTTACAGCAATTACGTTTCTGCCTTCCTTTAATACACCTGCTGGTATTTTATATTTTCGTTTATCATCGTAACGGTTTTTGGTGGCACCAATTAAAATACCATTCACAAAACTTTCGTCAGAGTCATCAATCTTTGCCAGCTCCAATGTAGCTTCTTTACCAGCATCGGCTGCTCCAATGGTAATTATCTTTCGAAACCACACCACGCCATCAAAGTCTGCAAGTCCTTGTGATTCCCACGTATTTGGAAGAGGCATGGTTTTCCATGCATTGTCATTGTAGTCACCACGATTCCATCGATCAACATCTTTGGCAGGAAAGTTTATGCCCATCTCTGTTAATTTTTTTAACATCACTTCTTGTTTCTGTTTTGACAATGCCTCCAGATCTACTTTAGGCATCGTGGCGATCATGTCCTTAAACTCTGGATTTTGTGCGAAGGCTTCATAGCTTGTCCACGTTTCAGAATGTGTTCCTCCCCAGGAAGTATGAATGAGCCCGATCGGAATATTTAGTTTTTGATACAATTCACGTGCAAAGAAATAACCCACAGCCGTAAAGTTTCCTGCAGTTTCAGGTGAGCAAATATTCCAGGCTCCACCTTTCACATCGTCTTCTGGTTTTGTTGAAACGGACTTTGTTACTTCGAAATGTCGGATGGAAGGGAATGTAGCATTGCGAATTTCTTCTTCAGCATTGTTTGAACTGCGAAGTGGCCACTCCATATTCGATTGACCCGAACATACCCACACCTCACCAATTAAAATATTCGAAAGTGTAATGGTATTTTTTCCTTTGACCACCAGTTGAAAAGGACCACCCGCTACTTCAGGTGAAAGCACAACCATCCACTTACCCGATTTATCTGCTTTCGTTGATTTGGATTGTTTGTTGAGTTGAACACTTACCTTTTCATTCGCATCGGCCCAACCCCATATGGTGATGTTTTTATTTCGTTGCAACACCATGTTGTCGCCCAGAATTTTCGGAAGTCGAACATTTCCAAAAGCATGAAGAGATAAGAAGAAGCTGAGGAATACGATGATTGCTTTTTTCATAATGATGTTATGATAGTTGTGGGAATTAACCAAAGATAACATGGAGATTGGAAATATGTGTGGCACGCGAAATGTTTTCCCGCTGTTCAAAGTAATTTTTAAGTGCTTGATTTGGGAGTAACTGTTTTTTGCCTCGAGTGCACAAACTAAAATATAGCATGAGGATATTAATAGACATGATGTGCTGATATGGGTAATCGCCTATACACAGTGGTAAGGATAAGAATGTAATTCAGAAATATATCTGACATCAAATACTGCCGCTCAACTGATTGAGGTATCTTATTCACATTATAGCCTAACCAATGGATTCTAATATCGGCCTCACATTCTTGGTACTACTTATGCAAGTGGAGTGAAGCAATAATTGGTTGCAAAACCTCGTTGGACAAAAATTGATACAGAATACGTTAGCCAAAAAGACAAAAAATGTTCACAGAACAATACCAAAAATGAGAAAATCAAGAGAAGCTTTAGCTGGCAAATCAGAAAGACGTTCTGCTAATTGGTTTAGCACAGAGAAACCCTTTAACAAAACACTTGATTGGCCAATGGAAGGAATTCAGATTATCGATTTTAACTGGCGTTATCTTTTCGTCAACGATTCTCTTACCGGAGACGAAAAGAAAACCATGAATGAACTATTGGGTCATTCCATGACGGAACGCTATCCAAACCTGGAGAACACCGCGCTTTTTAGTGCACTTGAACAGTGCATGAATGAACGGATGAATAAACAAGTAGAAATTGAATTTGTTGATCATGATAAATCAAAAAAATGGTATGAACTAAATATTGAACCCGTAGAGGAGGGCATACTGGTGCTGACACTGGATATCACTTCACGAAAGGAAGCTGATAAAAAGTTGAAAAGGGTGCAACATCTTTACGCCTTTATCAGTCAAATCAATCAGAATATTGTTCGGGTGAAAGATGAAGCTACTCTCTTTCGCAATGCTTGTCAGATGGCCATCGAATTCGGTAAATTCAAAATGGCATGGATTGGCAAGTTTAGCACCGACAACAAAACCATTTCGCTGGTGGATCACAGTGGCATTCCAACGGAAGAAATAAAACCTTTTTTTTCCGATGCTTCCCTTCAATCTTTAGGTCCACAGGATTATGTATTGCAAAGCGGCACACATTATATCTGCAACGATATTGATCAGGATCCGATGTTAGAGATTTGGAAGCAATATGCCAATAGTCATGAAATTCGCTCTTGTATGGTGTTGCCCCTTAAAAAATCAGGAAAAGTGATTGGTACATTTAATTTGTATTCCACCGAACCTCATTTTTCTGGGAAGGAAGAAATGGCATTGTTGGTGGAGGCAGCAGGTGACATTTCTTTCGCACTCGATCTTTTTGAAAAAGAAAGAAGAAGTAAAGAGAATATTTTGGAACGCAAACTGGCAGAAGAGAAGTTAATGGATAGCAACGAAGAGTTAAAGAAAACCAATTCAGAACTCGATCGCTTTGTATACAGTGCATCTCATGATCTGCGTGCACCCCTTTGTTCAGTACTGGGTTTGGTTTCTTTGATTGAAATGGATTCGAAGGAACCCGGTACACTTGAGTATGCACGACTGATTAAAAATAGTGTTAACAAACTCGATGGCTTCATTTTGAATATCCTCAATTATTCTAAAAATAATAGACTGGAAGTAGAAGCCAAGGTAATTCCTGTGCAGCAGACCATCTCTGAAATTGTAAGTTCTCTGCACAATATGAAACAGGCTCAGGACATCCATTTCGAAGTTGACATTCACGAGCAAGATCCTTTTTATTCAGATGATCATCGATTTAGTATTGTACTGGAAAACCTGATCTCCAATGCCATAAAATTTCAGGATCACAGCAAAACTTTGAAATTCATAAAAATAACCGGAAAGTCAGATGCTGAGAATCTTCGCTTGCAAATTGAAGATAACGGTATTGGCATTGCTCATGAATTTCAGAATAAAATCTTTGATATGTTCTTTCGCATCTCAGGCCAGCGTGATGGCTCGGGCATCGGGCTATACATTGTGAAAGAAACCGTTGAAAAAATGCAGGGATCAATTGAAGTAGATTCCATAAAAAACGAAGGAACTACTTTTTATATTCGATTAAAGAACATGATTCCGTAAGCCTCAAAGAATACTTTCTTCAACTTGGATCTTTTGGTATTCAATCTGCACGGAAGAGCATTTGGATTTATCTCGAGATCAAACTCTCAGCTTTTTAGACCACTGATTCGAAGTGAGTAGTGAATTAATTCTTCTTCTTTTGCCCCGGAGCATAAGGCTTTGCCGATTGGCTGCCCGTGGTTTTTTTCACTTGACCGGGAGCACTGCCTGATTTACCGGGTGAAGAATTATGCATGTGTACCTGCGCGCAACCGGTACATAATACTATGGTAAGCGACAACACGATAACACCAATTGTTTTTGCAAAGCTGCCGGTTCTGAAATTCATATTTCTAATTTTTGTTAAAGCTAGAACTTTAACCCCAACCTGATGCACCGTAAACTGAACATTTCTTACATGTGAAGAAATAAATCATTCTTGAATTTAAATTCCATGCGAAAATATATTTGAAATTTCCTTTCGGGGCTTTATCAACCAAACAAGAATTCAATATCATCTCTCGAAAGCATTTTCACAAAGCCAGCATCTTCCTGAATCAAATCATCCGCCAGCATTTTCTTTCGCTCCTGTAGCTGCAGAATTTTTTCTTCCACACTGTCCTTGCAAATCATTTTGTATGCAAACACTTTTCGTTTTTGTCCGATGCGGTGTGCACGATCTATTGCTTGTTGTTCTGCTGCCGGATTCCACCATGGATCTACAATGTATACATAATCAGCTGTTGTTAAGTTGAGACCTACACCACCCGCTTTAAGTGAAATAAGAAATGCTTTCACACTTTCATCTTCCTGAAACTTGGCAACTTGTTCTTTTCTTTTGTTTAGTGGAGTGCTTCCATCCAAATAACAATAACTAATTCCTGCTTTGTCAAATTCGGCCTGAATGAGATGAAGCATTTGTGTGAACTGGGAGAAGACCAATAATTTATGGTTACCCGCATTCTCTTTTACTTCGCGCGTCAACTCATTAATTTTTACAGAGCTGTCTTGCATTTCTTCACTGGAGTTGATCAGTGCCGGGTGATCACAAATTTGTCTGAGTCTTAGCAATCCTTCCAATACATCAAGTCCTGATTTAGAAATACCTTCTTCATCAATTTTCTTAAGTAACTTGGTTTTATATCCATCGCGGTATTGATTGTACAACTTACGTTGTTCCGCTTCCATGGTACACCACAAAACTGATATGGTTTTATCTGGAAGATCTTTTGCAACTTGTTCTTTTGTTCGCCTGAGGGTAAAAGGATGCACTAACTTTTTAAGATGCTGCGCTTTTTCTTTGCTGCCAAACTTATCAATCGGTATAGCAAATTCACGATTGAAGAATTCACGATTACCCAACTGACCGGGATTTAGAAACGTAAATTGAGAATACAAATCCAAGGTATTGTTTTGAACCGGAGTTCCGCTCAAAATAATTCTGTTAACAGAGCGAAGTTGTTGCACCGCTCGCGTAACTCGTGCATCCGGATTTTTAATCGCCTGACTTTCATCCAGGATAATGTATTGCCATAGTACATTTGATAACTCTTCGAGATCGTTGCGCACCACACCATAGGAAGTCAATACGATGTCGTATTCTTCTACATGTGTTTCGCTGAACTCACGCTGTGTTCCGTAGTAGGTGTAAAACTTCAACGAAGGACAAAATTTTTGCAATTCACTTTCCCAGTTAAAAATCAACGAGGTAGGACAAACGACAAGCTGTGTACTTCCAGGATACTTTTCCTTCAGGTATTGCAGAAACGAAATGGTTTGTAAAGTTTTTCCAAGCCCCATGTCATCGGCAAGACAACCGCCCCATCCGAGTTCATCCAATGCCTGCAACCAATGAAATCCGGATAGTTGATATGGACGAAGTGATGCCTTGATCTCAGAAGAGAGTGGAACTTTTTCTATACTATCATACTCCAACAACTGTCGCTTTCGCGTTTCGATTTCTTTTTTCGAATCACTATCAAGATTGTCGAGAATGTCTTCTAATAGGGTGAAGTGAACTTTGCTCACGCGCAGTACACCATGATCTTCTTTACCACTGCGAAGCAGCAAACTGTATTGCTTAATCCATTCTTCTGGGATATGCCCAAGCGTTCCATCTTCCAGCATGATGGTATCTTGCCAATTGAGAATAGCAAGACGAATTTCTTTCAACGGCACTTCCTGATCGCCCCATTGAACGGTGACTTTCAAATCAAACCACTCGGCACTTGATGTTACAGCAATTGAAAATTTCGGAACATGGGTAGTGTATCGAAATTTTTTCAGATCAGGTAATCCATGTATCGCATAACCTTGCTCGCTTACTTTTCGCATCATACCAATGAACCAACCTTTCTTCATCACATCGGAGAAGGGAAGATAGTAGTACGAATTATTGCGTTGGTTAGAAAATGAAGGATGCAGCGTGCGTAAATATTCGTGCAGCTTCTTTTCTTCTTCTTTATCGCGCTGTACAATTTTTAAAAGATTGCCTTGCTCCGTCACCAGATTTTCTTCCTGGTTGTATTCAACAATCGCTTCATCGTACATAAACTCAGCACGAATCATCAAATTGGATTCATTCAACTCGCTCAACCAAACACGCGACTGCACAGACTGACTTGCTAATACTATGTTGAGTTTATTGCTGATGTCTACTTTATATTTTCCTAACCACGGCAATATGTATTTCTTAACGACCTCCATTTTTAATGACAACGGGAATTTTAAATCGCCATTCGCAAACATCTCGAAAATCGCGAGTGAGTCTGCATCAGGAGGGAGGTAGAGCATACTCTCTTTTGCAAGAAGTACGCCTCTGCCCAGGTTTAACTTTGACGGCTTTCCATCGAGCAGTAAAATGAGTTTGATTACAATGGCATCTTGTTCCAGCTCAACAGTAAAACGTATTTCAGCGGGTTGTTTCCCAAGTTTTATATTCTCTTGTCCGTAATTATTGAAGCGACCGGATTTGAGAATAAAGAGATGAGACTGATCAATAAGCCTGGGCCAGATCTTGTGTAATAAGTTTACATAATGCTTGCGAATATTTTTCAACTCGCGCACCGAGCTGTGTGTCCATGAACCGGTGTTGGCATTTCGGATAAATTTATTTCCGGTACCGGTCATCCACTTCAGAATTTTGTTATCTGAAAACTGGAAGAAGTCATTGTAAAAATCGTCATCCAGCGGCTGTAGATACGCTAGCGCAATATCCGCTTGTAGCGAAATCCTTTTATACTCAAATGAATTGTGCCGCTTATAAATCAGTATCGGCTCAAGATCAAAACTGGTGGACCGACTCGATGCGAAATTGAAGAGAAAACCTATCTCATAATCGATGACAGTACCTTTCGGTAAAGTGGGTCTTGTGGGTTCTTTGGGTGTGAAGCTCTCTAAATCAAACAGCATGAATTCGTCTCTCCAATTTTGGCGTGCAATATAGGATAT
>JANODK010000088.1:0-3949 GCA_031412655.1 Chryseolinea sp. | reverse complement strand
GTATTCCCGTCAGCATCTGTTGCTTGGCGCATTTCAGAGGAAGGCTTCATGAAGTCGATCTCCTTAATTTCCGATCTTAAACTTCGCGCAGGTTGGGGAAAAATTGGTAATCAAAATGGCATCCCTGCTTATCCAACTTATAATTTGCTTGGATCAGGAAATGATTATAACGTCAATGGAGTACTCGTTTCTGGAGTTGCACCTACTGGCTTAGGAAATACAAAGATTACGTGGGAATCAACTCAATCTACAAACATTGGTCTTGATCTAAGTTTATTAGGTGGAGCCGTATCATTTACAGCCGATTACTACATTAAAGATAATAGCCAAATTCTTTTGCAGTTACCGATTGTTGCAACCGGTGGTGTAGGTATATATCCTACAAGTGTACCAGGGCCAGCGCAAAATGTTGGAAGGATTCGCAATTCAGGCCTTGAGCTTTCAGCTACTTACAGGAAGCAGTTTGGAGCGTTAGACTTCTCAGTATCTGGTAATGGAACCTTTAACAAAAATGAGATTTTGAATTTAGGTGGACCTGAATATTTATTACCTCCTAATATTATCAATCAATTAGGTGATTATGTAAGTCGTTTTTCAGTGGGACAATCGATTGGAGCATTTTATGGATATCAGGTAGAGGGTGTGTTTCAAAACCAAGCTGAAGTAGATGCTGCCAATACAAAGGCGAATACTGCTGAAGCCCCAAATCCTTATTTTCAAGAGCAATATACCGCGCCAGGAGATTATAAATACAAGGATGTAAATGGAGATGGACATATTAATGCAGATGACCGAACTGTTATTGGAAATCCTAATCCTAAATTTTCATATGGATTTTCGCTAAACGCAAACTATAAAAGATTTGATGTTGCTGCATTCTTTCAGGGTATTGCAGGTGTTGATGTTTTTAATGCATTAGCGTATCGTACTGAAGGAAGTTACTTTCAGCCATTTAATAGGACACAGCGCTCTTACGAGGGCAGATGGCAGGGAGAAGGTACTAGTAATACCTTTCCACGTATTATTGCCGATGATCCAAATAACAATACACGGATATCATCACGCTACATAGACAATGGTGCATACTTGCGTTTAAGAAATCTTCAAATTGGCTATTCACTTCCTCAGTCTGTGGTTTCTAAATTGAAGATGGAGAAGCTCCGTTTTTATGTAGCTGGTCAAAACCTAATCACCTTTACGAAATATCATGGTTTAGATCCCGAAACTGGTGTTGGTCAACGAGAAGGTAATCCGGATACCAATTATGATTTGGGTATTGATAGAGGTATGTATCCTCAACCTAGAACGATCATGGTAGGTATTAATGCTTCTTTCTAAACCCTTACTAAAAAATATTAACTATATGAGAATACAATATTTAAAACGTGGAGCCATAGTGCTTGTGTTTTTATTGGTGCTGGGATGCAGTGATGATTTTTTAAAGCGGTCGCCAATAACTTCTTATAATCCGGATGGATATTATAGCACAACCGAAACAGCACTTCAAGGTCTTTATGGAGTTTATGATATGTTGCAAAAGGATGGAACGTATAATCGATATCTCTGGTCCGTTGTACATGGTCGTTCCGATGATGGTAATGAGGCAGCTGGAGACTCGTATGATCGTCTGAAAAATTTTACAGACGATCCATCTACGGTTGCGCATAACGAAGGTTGGATTATGCACTTTCAGGGAATCACCAGAGCAAACTCACTCTTGGCGGGACTGGAAGCGAGTACAACTATCCCTGATGCTGATAAGGCAAGAATTACGGGCGAGGCTAAATTTTTGCGGGCATTGTATTATTTTAATCTTGTAAACGTTTTTGGAGGTGTTCCTTTAGTTACGATACCACTTTCTCCTGTAGAGGCAAACGTTCCAAGAAATACAATAGATGAGATTTATGCTCAAATAGAAAGTGACTTGCAAGAAGCAATTGTTGCTTTGCCTTTACTGTCCGAAATACCATCAGCCGAGAAAGGCCGGGCGACAAAGGGATCAGCCCAAGCGTTATTAGCGCGAGCTTATTTATTCCAAGGAAAACATTCTGAAGCAGCAGCAACAGCGCTAGAAATTATTTCTTCTACTGAATATACGCTTACCCCAGGAGAAGCAGGGTTTAGAGAAAACTTTTTAGTAAGTGGCGAAAATGGACCAGAGTCAATTTTTGAGGTTCAGTATTCTGATGCAAATGCTACAAAGGGCTGGGCTCAAGAAGAAGGTAACGAAGCTGCCAATTGGCTAAGACCTGGATTTATTGGAGGATGGAGTGGAGAGATGTTCCATAAATCATTTCGCGAGCCAAATGTTGACAGACCGTTGCCCTTGCAAGGTATTGACACAAATGATCCACGTAGAAAGTACACGCTGACTGTTGCCAATACTAACCTGCCTTTGGATGGTGATGATGGATATATGGTACCAGACGGTACGCTGCCACAAATGTCTGCTAAGCACTGGTCGTCAAAGATTCAATATGGCTACAATGATGAGATTAACTGGATTGTATTGCGTTATGCAGAAGTTTTGTTAATACGAGCTGAAGCGCTTATTGAAGCAAATCAGAATTTGCCAGAAGCAACAAATAGAATAAACGAAGTGCGCGGACGTGTTGGGCTTCCCAATATAGCCTCTGGAAAGACACAAGCCGAACTTCGCGATTTAGTACGATATGAAAGACGGATAGAACTTGCTCAAGAAGGTACGCGGTTCTGGGATTTAAGGCGCTGGAATCTACTGGAGGATGCGATGACCTTTGCAAATAAAAACTATTTACCAAAATATGAATATGCACCTATTCCTCAGAATCAAATTGATTTGAGTCAGGGTGTCTTGGTTCAGAATGATGGATACTAGAAATTTTAAGTCGGATTGATTATTTGAATGTAGTCCTGCTTATAACATGTACTCTACCACCATATTGATGGTGAAAGTGAAGACCTGAAAGAGTGTGATTTTAGTAGCACTTTTTCAGGTTTTTTTTAATATTAAACAATGCCTGGTGCTGATTACAGATTAACAAATAAACACAGCCCATTAATTGAATACATTTGATAAGAAGGTGTAATCAAAAATTGTCCGATTTTATTAACCATTACAATTCCATCATTTAAGTAAATCTTAAATTCATTTTAAATCCTGTATCTAAAAAATTTTGCACACATGACCTTACGCTTGTTATTTTTTATTTTAATCTCATTCATTCTTTGTAGTTGCAAAAAAAATAAGGAGTCGTCATCTGCATTATTTTCGTTACTGCCTTCAAGCCAAACAGGAGTTACGTTTAATAATTTAATTACCGAAAATGATAGCATGAACCTGATACTGAATGAATACCTGTACAATGGTGGAGGTGTTTCAGTTGGCGATATCAATAATGATGATCTACCCGATTTGTTTTTTTCCGGCAATATGGTTTCGTCTAAATTGTATTTAAACAAAGGTAATTTTCAATTTGAAGATATTACTGAACGAGCTGGCGTAACAACGGTAGGCTGGGCTACCGGTGCAAACATGGTAGATATAAATGCCGATGGATATCTTGATATCTATGTGTGCATGGCGGGCCCGCTTCCGACCGATAAGCGTGGTAATAAACTTTTTATCAATAATAAGAATGGCAACTTTTCAGAAGAGGCTTCAGAATATGGTCTTGCCGATACAAGTCATTCTACACAAGCCGCTTTTTTTGATTACGATCGCGATGGCGATTTAGATATGTATTTGCTCAACCACGTACTGTCAAAAGAGAGCGTAAATCCCAACCTCATTCGCGAAAAGCAAGTGAATGGCGAAAATCCAAATACAGATAAACTCTTTCGCAACGATAGCGATATCAACGGACATCCAGTATTCACCAACGTTTCAAAGCAAGCCGGCATTACGATTGAAGGATACGGTTTGGGTTTGGCCATTAGTGATATTAACCAGGATGGTTGGCCAGATGTA
>JANODK010000087.1:0-30478 GCA_031412655.1 Chryseolinea sp. | reverse complement strand
GGTTTGGATTGTTGAGAAGAATATCGATTTGACTGCTGTGAAGATGGAGTAGCCTGGCGGCCTGCACCAGATGATGCCCCTGACTGGCGTTTAACCTGTGATTGAGTTGTTGATGCTCCGCCTGTTTGCCGTGTTGATGGTCGTGTAGATGCCCGAGTGGATGGACGCGTTGAAGCATTATTGCCCTTGTTGTAATTACCGTTCGCCTTATTGTGGTTAACCGTATTTGAAGTGTTTCTTGAATTATTGTAATGGTTATAACTATTGTGATTATGTATTACTACTGTATTACCATGATATCCATAACCACCGTGGTGGTAGTAGGAATGGTGGCCTATATAGATACCAACGGACATAACCGCAAAGGGTGAAAAATAGGGCGGATAAAAACCATAGTAGTAGGGCGGATAATACGGAACATAAACAGGGGAATACACATACTGAACAATAGGTGCAGATTCCACTACAACAACAGTAGTCTTTGCCGGAGCACTCACAACAACAGTGTCTGGGCCAGAGTATCCTGGATTGGCAGTAACCGCAGGAGTTTTAGTCTCTTTGAGTTCAACAATATAATCTTTACCGTATAAGTCTTTATCGCCTACAATCTGCATCGCTATCTTTTTATTTTCATCCTTCGATACTAAAATAACGGCAACGTCTTGTGTCTCCGTTTTACTTACAGCAACCTGAAGAACAAATGTAAAATCATCTCCTTCATTCGTTGTAACAACCTTTATGAAATCAACTTTACCATCTAAATCCAAATCCAGATTATTAATTGCGGTTTTTTCAAGATTTAAAGCTTTTTCAAAATCTTCAATGGTCTTTGATTTTTGAAAAAGATCCAGAACAGCATATAGATCCAGGTTATCTCCAGGCAGGCCCAACATAGTCGAATCCTTCTCTGTTTGAGAAAATGCCGGCAGGTAAAACAAGTTCATCGTTACTACCAAACACGCTAAAATATATTTTTTCATAATGCATTCATAAATCAATTCATCCGTAAGGTATGAAATATATAATATTCCATAGATTTTTCCACGGTATAAGATTGAGAGGTTCTGCCAGACATTGTTATCTGGTAATTAAAAAATGAATTGTATCTGACTTCAAAGTAATATCCCTAAAAACTTTTCAGATCAAGGCAAGAATTGACTAGCATAATTCAGGATGAAAATGTAACGTCTACTAGTAACTCTTGCGTAAGACTCCATCCGAAATAATAATTAGAATATAAAAAAACATTGTACTGCTCGTATTGATATTCCAGAAGGAGGAGAGGAGACAAAAATTGGTGATGTAACGTATGTGAAAATAGGAGAGACGTACTAAGAGAGATCTATGAGAGATTAATGGGGCAAGGAATGGGTAAAATTCCCTTCCGTTAACTGTTGCATGACTACTTTCGCTTCTGTTACTAAGTCCTTCAGATGCGGATAATCAAAATTCTTAAAGGTAGTGCGTGCATAAAACATATCGCGCACAATACTGAAATAGCGCATCGATAGATCAGGTTTATCTTGCATACCTAAATAGTCGCTCCATAACGGTTGTAAAATAGCATCCTCCATTTTTTCAATACGCTCGGCAACTTTAAAAAACAATTCGTGTTTTCTGTTTCGATTAATCTGCATCTGAAACATAACGGGCACTTTGTACCGAATTATCAAATGAAAGAAATCGGGATCTATGGTGTTGATCTCCTGCAATTCATCTAGAAAATTACGCGCCACTTTTTCGTGCATTTGGATGAGTGCTACACAATACCCATCGAGGTTACCAAAGTAGTGGTAGAAGCCTGATTTATTAAGGTTGAGTATCCGGGCAAGTCTTTCAACCTGGATGCCTTCTAATCCTTCTTCTGCGTATAGTTTATAACCTTCCTCAATCCATATGGATGAATTGTTCTTCTTTCCCATAAAAACGTATTAGTGGTTTTGTTGCCAAATTATTAAATGATTCCGGCTAATAAAATTTATTCTTTTCTAGCTGGAAGAAACCTGGGGATGTGACATTGACGGCAGGTAGGTAGTATGATTAACGATTTAGGGGCAAAAAAATGTCCTACCCCGTAAAGGAGCAGGACACTTGAACCTGTAATGATGTGATCTATTCTATTACTTCTTACTAATATCGACCGTTACTTTTTTGATTTTACCACTAAACTTATTCTCATGCATTTTGTAGTCGTTCGATACGTTGGTCTCGTTGTCTACACCCACATCAACTCCTTCATCCGCTGAAAAAACAAAGGGTTGGGTTTTTGGAATCTGACCTTCGGCTACTTTTGTACCATCAACATACAAGGCACATTTACCACCTGTTCCGGGTTTAGGCGAGTCAGCAATAAATTCATATTTAATTTCATGCTTGCCTGCGCCCATTGCTTTCGGTGCGGCAATGTTGGTGTGTTCCAATCCAAAGAAATTGTATTCATGCTTAACCTTACCACCTTTCATATACAAAACCCATCCGCCAAAGCGGCCAGCCTGTGAAATGATTACACCATTGGTGTTGCCATCTTTCAATTCAACTTCCGATGTGATGGTATAATTTTTATTTTTAACATTAATAAATGCATTTTCAGAAATGCCCGTCATACCTTCATACACCGTTAGAGAAGTGCGAGAGCCCAGTAAGTCTGGCCTGCCTGCGATCTCTGCATTGAAGCGTTCTGATCTGCGATCATCAATCGGGAACACATGATTCCTAGCGGCTTCCCTATTAAATACTTCCTTCAGCTCTTTTAATTTTTCAGGGTTAGAGGCCGCTAAATTATTAGCTTGGGAGAAATCTTCATTCACATTATACAATTCCCACACATCGTCTTTCAAAGGGGGATTGGCGACCATAAGCCATGGTATTGAGTGACGTGTACACGCTACCCATCCGTTATCGTAAATTCCACGGTTACCAAACATTTCAAAATATTGTGTAGTATGTTGATCAGCAGCTTTCGAATCATCAAAAGAGAACGCAAAGGATGTTCCGCTGAATGGCATTTGCTCTGTTCCATTAACCGATTTCGGAAATGGTAATCCGGCAGCTTCCATCACCGTAGGAGCAATGTCTGTAGCATGCGTAAACTGTGAACGAACTTCACCTTTTGCTTTGATACCTTCTGGCCAATGTACTACCATGCCGTTGCGGGTGCCACCAAAGTGGGAAGCAATTTGTTTGGTCCATTGGAATGGTGTGTTACCTGCGTGTGCCCAGCCAATCGCAAAGTGCGGGAATGTATTCGGGCTACCCCAATCATCGATATGACCCATCATTTGATCGGCAGTACCTATAATTCCATTTAATGCCATCATTTCATTATACGCCCCTTGTGGTCCTCCTTCAGCACTACAACCATTATCGCCTACTACATAGAGGAACAATGTATTGTCCAGTTCCCCCATTTCTTCCAATGCGTGTACCAGTCTCCCCACTTCCGCATCAGTATGTTCTGCAAAGCCGGCAAAGGCTTCCATCTGCCGCGCGAAGAGTTTTTTCTGTTCAGGAGTTTGATCATCCCAGGCAGGAATTTCCTTGGGGCGAGCCGTGAGTTGTGCATCCTGCGGGATAACGCCTAATGCCTTTTGTCTTGCAAAGGTTTCTTCTCTCAGTTTATCCCAACCTTGATCGAATTTGCCTTTATATTTTTCAATGTACTCCTTCGGTGCATGATGCGGAGCATGTGTTGCCCCTGTAGCAAAATACATGTAGAAGGGTTTTTCAGGTGTGAGCGATTGTTGAGCGTTTACCCAATTGATCGCCTGGTTGGTCATGTCCGTTGTGAAATGATAATTAGGATCGTTTGGCGTTTCCACGCGAATTGTTCCATCATATACAGCAGGAGCCCACTGATTGGTTTCACCACCGATGAAGCCATAAAATTTATCGAAGCCCGAACGTGTTGGCCAGCGATCAAAAGGACCTGAAACGGAAACTTCCCAAGGAGCAGTTTCGTGGTATTTTCCAAAGGCAGCAGTACTGTACCCATTTAACCGCAGCATCTCAGCAAGGGGTGCTATACTATTAGGGCGAGCACCGGAGTTCCCGGGAAATCCTGTAGCCAATTCCATGATGGCACCTGCGTTATTCAAGTGGTGATTTCTTCCTGTAAGCAGGGCAACGCGAGTTGGAGAACATAAGGCCGTGGTGTGAAAGCGGTTATACTTTAAACCGTTAGTAGCAAGCTTTTCCAACACCGGTTCTTGTACCGGGCCGCCAAAAGCGCTGGATACTCCGAAGCCCTGGTCATCAATTAATATAATGACAACGTTGGGAGCTTTCGCAGGAGCTTTCACTCCAAATCGAGCAGGCGCTTTTGCATTTCGTGCATCTAATATCGTGTCTTCCGGATAACTAGGTTCACGAATAGGTAAGCTCGTGCGGTCAAGTTCGCCTGATGCACTAGCCGGACTTTCTGGTTTTTGTTGTGCCGGTTGACAGCCATAACTGATGAAGGCGATAACAATAAGAGGTAGCAGTTTTTTCATGGTTCAATGAAAGAGTTAAAGGAATAAAGCTAACGCATTTCCAAAACTCTGAATTAAACGCTCACGTCTAATTACGGAGTCTTAACTTGAGATTAGGACATTGCCTACGTGGATGTGAATTAATCGATGTGGTAATGATTATAAGCCGTGAGGTCTAAAATTAAAAACGACTTACAAGGCTTTCATTATTCTTCTGCACTTGTGCAACGATATCTCTCGCCTCATTTGAAATGATGCGATAATTATCAAGTGTGAAATTCTCCCAACCGATGCGGGAATAAAACATGTCGCGTATCATGGCGTGGTATTGGATAACCAAATCAGGATTGCTATGGATATCGATATGATCGGCCCAGATACGAAACACAACACGCCCTAATGTATCATCAAGTTCCTTGTGCACTCCATAAAACTTAGGATTGCTTTTATTTCTTACAAACTGCATTTGCGCCATCACTGCAATCTTATGCTGTAGCCCAACCTGAAGATATTCAGGATCAACGTTCTCGCACTTCGCCACATCGTCTATAAACAGAGTATAAACGCGGTAATGCCATTGGACTAACTGTTTGTAATAACTTTCCAGATCACCAAAGTAATGATAAAAGCCCGATTTATTCAGACCCAGAATGCGCGCCAGTCGTTCGATCTGAATACCTTCAGGACCTTCTTTCGCGAAGAGATCATACCCAACTTCAATCCATCTGTCTGATGTATTCATAATCGATTAAAACAGTTAACCGTGAAATTAAATAATCTTCTTTATAAATGGACGTAATCGTTTAATATTTGGAGCAAATGATAGGTGAATTGATTTTAATGGATATAATACGAGCTTTGATGGTATGAATGTTAGAAGATTAAGATTTTAGATGCGCAGAAAGATTAAACCATACGCATTGTCGCGCTTTTTACGGGAGAAGAATTGAATATGGAAGGTCGCTGTATTAAAATCAGTTTCAACATGGCTAGCCTTTTATCCTTATTTGAACAAAATAATATGATGAAGTAGATTAATCTTTTGTTAACATTGGATTGACAAAGCCAGGAAATTGAAAAAAAGCAGTAATGCGTTTCGTTATATTTTTTATGCTCCGTAATATTTACATGTGAAAAATTCAACACGATTTCTTCTTATACTGGTTCTATTCGTTACGAAAAGTACTTCACTGAATGCTCAAACAAACGAGCAGCTCTGGATTGAATACATGCTGAATATTCCGTTTGCCAACTCATTCAATGTAGAAAATGCGTTCACTTATAGCACATTGCTCGGCCAACCCAAGTGGCGTGCCTACGACTACAATGCCACACTGGAATATTCCATCTCACCTAATTTTGATTTGGTTGGTTCAGCATTGATATCCTACACCGAGCAAACGGAATCCTACAATACACTTGAACTGCGACCCATGCTCGGCACACGAATTTATTTTACACCGAATCAAAGAATTCAAACGCGATTATTACTTCGACTAGAGCAGCGAAACTTCCAGAACCTGGAGACGAAGGAATGGGATAATGTAATAAGACCACGAGTACGAGCGGAAGTAGTTGTTCCTATTAATCAAAAATCATACTTTGAAAATAATTTGTGGTATGCAATTGCCGATGCAGAATGGATATTCGTAAAAACGGATGTTGATGAGCGTTTTGCAAACCGATTTAGATTGCGCGCGGGCCTTGGTTATCGGTTGAATTATTCTTTTCGCTTCGAACTGTTGTATATGAATCAGCAATCAAAGAATGGAATCGATGAGGACTTTAGTTCAATCGATAATATAATCCGCATTCGGCTAAAACATTACTTACGAAAATCAAAACCATCCAAGACCGCTGGAGTAGGTAACTAATATTTACCTTGCAATACATGAAATAATCCTCTGTCGATTTTGGAATATATGATATGAAGGTGTTGATTCGATTATTTACAATTATCATGATTTGCTTCCATTCGTTTTGGTTGCATGCGCAAAACGGATCTGATACTGTAAAATCAAACCCACAGTCATTATCAAAAAAAGCATTCAGGCAAGGCATGAAGTATATCACGACTAATAAACGTGATACCATCGTAAATGAATCAAGCGTTGACCTGAACAAAATGTATCAGGGCAAAATTATCCGTAACATTTATTTTCAACATATCGGTTTCGAACGCTCGGTTTATGATACAACGAAACGCACGCGTAAAATAGTAGCCGATGTTGCCGATGCATTGCATGGCACAACAAGGCCTGCCATCATCCGTCAGCATTTGTTCATTAAAAAAAACAAGCCCTTAAATCCATACATGTTGTCGGACAACGAGCGATACATTCGTGATCTTGATTTTATTTTAGATTGTCGCATTGTGGTTGTACCCATCAGTGAGCAATCCGATTCGGTTGACATTTCGGTTATCACAAAAGATGTATTCAGTTTGGGCATAACGGTTGGAGGCAGCATTCCCACAGCTCCTAAGCTAGGTATTTACGATGCTAACCTTGCTGGTCTCGGTCAACGACTTGAGTTTACCGGATTGATTGATGCCACGCTTAATCCCACGTTCACATCAGCCGCATATTATCGAAAGAGCAGCGCGTTTGGAAGTCTTACAAATGTTGAACTTGGTTATACTCAATTAAATACAGGAAGCAGCTATGGTGATGAAACTGAATTTGCCTACTACATAAAGGCAAGCCGACCACTCGTTTCTCCTTACTCGAGGCTTGCGGGAGGATTTGAGTTCAGTCACAACTGGTCTGCAAATGTCGAGCAAAAGCCTGACTCATCTTTTTTGAAATACGCCTACAATGTTTCGGATGTATGGTTAGGAGTAAACTTTGGTACACGATTAAAAGTCAACAATCGCAACCGGATTTTTCTCGCTGCGCGATTTTTTGATGGTGCTTATTTAAACAAACCTGATCAAGTTGAGTATAGCGAAGATATTAAGTACAATAGCAGTAACGGTTATCTTAGTGAACTTACTTTTTATCGGCAGAATTTCTATCGTACCCGGTATGTATTTGGATTCGGTCGCACGGAAGATATACCGTTCGGATATTCTTTTTCGATTTCAGCTGGATACATAACGCAACTTGGAATTGAGCGTCCATACAGTGCGGCTAAACTCGCGTATTCTTTTGCAAATCGAAAGGGTAACTTCTTCATCTTTAATACGGAAGCCGGATCCTATCTTCGGTCGGGAGCATTAGAAGATGGAGTGTTCACCACAACGATTTCGTATTTTACCAGAGTACTGAATCTGGGAAATTTCAAAATGAGAGGAATGGCAGTAGGAGGGTACGCTGCATTGCTTAATCAGGATATTCTACCCTCCATGCAAATCAACCGATCCGATTTAATTTCCTTTTCAGCCGATAGTGTTTGGGGAAACAATAAAGTATTCCTTCGGGTAGAACCTACACTATACGCACCGTGGCAACTATTTGGTTTTCGCTTTTCACCTTTTGTCGGGGGAGGGATGGCTTGGATTGACTGTGAGACATGTCCAAATCAGAACGAAGTGTTTTATGAAATTACCGGGGGTATCCGCACGCGAAATGAAAATTTAATTTTTGGAACGATCGAACTGCGCCTTACCTATTTACCGGCTACAGATGTAACGTCCAGTAAATTTTCGTTTAGCTTCAAGCAACGATTACGATTAAAAAATTCGGGAAGCTTTGTGAGACCGCCCTCACTTGTTCAGTACTAGCGGAGAATACGTTCGTTGAAATGATCATGCTCTCTCTCCATTTTTTACTACTTGACACACCTGAATCCCGTATGGCTCATTCCTGAATCGTATGCAGAACCTTGCCTTCCACTGGGTTTATAGTTGGAGCAGTATTGATCGCTGCAAACAAAAGATCCTCCTTTGGAAACGTGTTTGATAGCATAAGGATCATCCGGATCTATTGTTGCTACAGGCCCTGTGGGATTTGCTAACACTGTATTCTGAACCTTTGATTGCTCAACACTATACCAATCTGAACACAATTCCCAAACATTGCCAATCACATCAAACAATCCGAAACCATTGGGTGGAAATGATTTAACAGGTGATGTTCCAACGAATCCATCATCCCCTGTATTTTTTGTTGGAAATGCACCTTGAAAATAATTGGCCAGGTGTTTTCCTTGAGGGCTCAGCTCATCGCCCCATGCATAACACTCCCCATCTTTTCCACCGCGTGCAGCAAATTCAAACTCCGCTTCGGTTGGCAATCGCTTTCCTGCCCATTTTGCGAAGGCTACCGCATCTTCATAAGCAATATGAACTACGGGATGATTTTCTTTTCCTTCAATAGTACTTTCTGGCCCATCGGGATGTTTCCAATTAGCACCAATGACCCAACGCCACCATTGTGAATAATCATTCAATGTAACTGGAGCATCTGGTGGTACAAAGACCATCGATCCCGGTTGAAGAACATCATCACTTGGTTTTGGTGTCCCTGCTGGTACTTGTTTTTTTAGCTCTTCCCAATCGAGTGGTCGTTCTGCTACAGTTTTATAGCCTGTTGAATCAACAAAGATTTTAAACTGTGCATTTGTAACTTCAGTCTCATCCATCCAGAAGCCATCTACCTTTACTTTATGAACAGACTGAGCATTTGCTGCCGGCTTTTCTTCTGTGCCACCCATCATAAATTCTCCGCCTGGTATCCAAACCATTCCAGTGGGTGGAGGTGTTGGACCTTCCGGTTTAGTATGTGCAACAGGGGATTCTTTTCCTGAAAACGTGCAGGATCCAAGAAGGAATAGAAGAAATAGAAATCGCGTAGTCATTCGTTTTAAGAGTGAAAAAATTCTGGTTGAATAATTGTTGGGTGCAATTTAATAATTGTGATGTAATAGAAGAATGACAATGATTAAAGCTTCATGTAACAGAACTCTAAGACTTCAAAATCTTTGGAAGAAGCTGTACATTCGTAACACAACATTTATCATATTACGTCACAATTGATACTCACAAAATAAAGCAAACAACTTTAAAGCAAATCGAAAATGATCCGGTATTGTATATTTTTCCTAACACTCAGTTCAACAGCGTTTTGCCAACAATTACTGGAGGGAACAATTGTAGATAAAGAAACCGGGAAGCCCGTGCCATTCGCTTCTGTTGGTATTGTGGGAACTTCCAAAGGAACCAGTTCCAATCTCAACGGGCAGTTTTCAATTTCCATTGCCGAGCCCGTTCAACTTCAAATTACCTGCATTGGTTATGAATCACTCAAAATTTATTCTATACAAGTAACTTCAGAGATTCAATTGAAGCCAGTCGTGACAACACTTGACAACGTTGTTATTTTTGACAAGCCCATAAATGCAAAGAAGATTGTAAAAAAAGCATTCGTAAACATTCCCAAAAATTATAATGAGCAACCCTTTTTGCAGAATTTCTTTTACCGTCACTATTGTAAGGATGATGGTGCTTATGGAAGATTGATCGAAGCATCGGTAGAAGTCTGGAAAAATAAAGGATACAAATCACAACAAAAATCGGCAGGCGAAAAGGAGGAAATTCGCATTACGCAACTCAGAAGAAGTTTGGATATGACTGAAATGGCACAAGGTCATGAACCCATTTCAGTAGGAAATATTTTACAAGCAGATTTGGTAGGATATCAAGAGTCGGAAAAAAGTGAGCACATGTCTTTTTATGCAACGGTGAGCAATCTCAAAGCCGATTTAGAAAGCTATACGTTTACATTCGAGGGTATTACACACTACGATGGCCAGGAGGTTTATGAGATAAAGTATATATACAAAACAGATTCCGTGCTTACTACGTCTGGAAAATACAGAATACGCGCGCAAGCGAACGGCTCTTTATTTATCACAACGGATAGTTACGCATTTATTAAAACAGAGGATGAGAAATCATACGGTGGTAACACAATACGAACGCTGGCCTATTACAGACGTTACACGGGGCAGTATTATCCCTACCATTTTATACTGGATGGTGAGAGTAACAATGCTGACAACAGTACCCATGCGTTCCATATCGAACTAATGTCGGTTGAAATAAAAAAATCAGTGGAAAATAAATTCACCGGTCACTTACCCAACCGTGAGGAGCTACTCAGCATTCCATACGATTCTGTTTTTTGGACTTCCAACACGGTTTTAAAAACTACTCCTCTTGAAGATGATATCATTCGTGATTTAGGCGGAGGTACTTCTCTAAATAGACAATTTTATCGCTACCAGCAGTATGAAATGAACGTGCGTGATGGTGGCCAGAATGCAGAGGAAAAGTTTAACTGGCTAATAGATGACAGCAAAGGTAGTCGCATTCTGTATTTTATTTTTTGGTCAGGCAATTTCAAATCGTATCTGACAGAGCTTGAACTTGCTAAGCGACTTCACCAACAATTCCACAACAAAATTACATTTGTATTCCTTTCAGTTGATGACGATGAGATGCAATGGCAACAAATGGTAAAGCAATATAACTTTTATACCGATGGCATAATCAATTATCGAATTGGTGGCAATTCACAACTCGCTAAATCATTTAAGGTAAATGGAGTTCCCGCTTTTATATTAGTGGCGAGAAATGGAGAAGTGTTTGATTCAAATGCAAAGCGACCAAGTGATCCTTTATTGAAAGACGATTTTAAATTTTTGATTGAGCAGAAATAAAGCTGTTTTTTTAAAACGAATAAAAAATAAAATGAAAATTGGTATCAGTGCCGATCATGGCGGTTTTGTGTTAAAGGAAGTTATCCAGGCATTCCTCATAAAGCTGGAATACGAAGTAGTTGACTTTGGAGCGTATAAATTAAACGATCAGGATGATTATCCCGACTTTGTTATTCCATTGGCAAAAGCGATAGCCAATTATGAAGTAGAAAGAGGCATCGCCATCTGCGGGAGTGGAGTAGGTGCGTGCGTAGCAGCGAATAAAATCAACGGAGTAAGGGCGGCTTTGATACATGATCATTTCTCAGCTCATCAAGGTGTAGAAGACGATGACATGAATCTGATTTGTCTGGGTGGAAGGGTAATTGGTTTAGCCACTGCACAAGAGCTCGTTCAATCGTTTTTAAAGGCAAACTTTATTGGTGGTGAAAGGCATCTACGAAGGCTGAAAAAAGTCGAGCAGTTAGAGAAATAAATTCATTTCTTATTTCCAACAAAATATTAATTCCAAACGGTCTATAGCAAAGCTTTATTTTTGGATATTGTCACGATTCATGAAATCTGAGAAACAGGTTTTGAATTGAAAGCACAGTACACAATTATAATGATCAAAATCAAAAGAACCTTATGACAGAAACGAAGAAATTCAGATTCGGCATGATTGGCCTGGGCACAATGGGCTGCAACCTGCTTCTGAATATTGCCGACCACGGATTTTCCGCTGCCGGATACGATCAAAGCGAAGACAAAGTATCCAAACTCAATCAGCTGGGTCATGCTCAGGTAAAAGGATTTAATAATATCAATCAATTTGTACAAAGCCTCGAAAGCCCACGTGCAATTATGCTGTTGGTACCCGCTGGCAAAATTGTAGATAGTGTTATTGCTGAATTAATTCCCTTGTTAGATAAAGGCGATATTATTATTGATGGTGGCAATTCGTATTACGCTGATACCGAAAGAAGAGCAAAAGCCCTGGAGCAAGAGGCAATTCATTTTTTCGGAATGGGTATTTCAGGTGGAGAAGAAGGCGCCCGAAACGGGCCAAGCATGATGCCTGGCGGGGATAAGGTAGCCTATCAACATGTTAAGCCTATTTTCGATTCGATTGCCGCACGGGTTAAAGGAGATCCGTGTGTTACCTATATTGGTCCTGGCGCTTCAGGTCATTTTGTGAAAATGGTTCACAATGGAATTGAATATGCCCAGATGCAACTGCTCGCTGAAACCTATGAAGTATTAAAGAAAGGTCTTCAATTAAAGAATGAAGATATCCACAAAATATTTCAACAATGGAACAAAGGCAGATTGCAATCTTTTCTGCTCGAAATCACCACTGCTATTTTTGCTTTTAAAAATCCGGACGGAAATAATTTGTTGTTGGATGAGATTAAAGATGAGGCAAAATCAAAAGGAACGGGCAAGTGGACTTCACAAGTGGGTATGGATGTGAACTTACCTATTCCCATGATAGATATTGCGGTTTCCATGCGTGACTTATCAAAATATAAATCACTTAGAACGGCAACCTCTATTCTTTATGCCAATACTACCTCTAAGCCATTGACTGATAACAAAGATGCTTATATCGAAAAAGTTGAGAAAGCATTTTATTTCAGCATGGTGATGACCTACGCACAAGGAATGCATTTGCTTTACAAAGCTTCGGAAACGTACCACTACGAGTTAAAGCTGGATCAGATTGCCAAAATCTGGCGAGGCGGTTGCATTATCCGTTCTGAATTTTTAGAAGATATTTATTCAGCCTTCCATGCGAATGAAACGCTAGAACACTTGTTGTTAGATCCATCCATTCAATCAACCATTAAGGATAGCTTGGAAGGTATTCGAACCGTTGTTTCCGATGCAGCGAAGCATGGACTAGCAATTCCGGCATATGCTTCGTCATTAAGCTACTTCGATGCTTTACGCAGTGAAAAGATGCCTTCCAATCTCATTCAAGCACAACGTGATTTCTTTGGTGCACATACCTACGAAAGAATTGGAAAGGAAGGCGTTTTTCACACAGAGTGGAGCGCAAAATAGGTAGGTATATGCAGGGACAGCATGCATGCTGTCCCTACATATACCTACCAACCCCTATCTATTTTCTGTCTTTGTAAACATTTAAAAACCGATTTTCTCTTATGTCGTCAACTATAAAATCACAACCTACAGTATTCATCATTTTTGGAGGAACGGGGGATCTCAACAAGCGCAAAATAACACCAGCACTTTATAATCTGTTTTTAGATAACTGGTTACCGGATCAGTTCACCATCATCGGCACGGGTCGTTCTAAAATATCAGATGATGATTTCCGAGGCAAATTATTAGACGGCATCAATCAGTTTTCGAGAAAGGGGAAAGCGGATAAAAGTAAATGGGAGGAATTCGCATCGCATGTTTCGTATCAATCGATGGACATGAATGATGAAAATTCCTATGCTGAATTTGGGAAATCATTTCAGTACTATAAAAACGAATGGAAGCAGGAACCACAGGTAATTTACTATCTGGCGGTGGCGCCTAAATTCTTTTCCATTATCGCAGAGAACATTGCTAAAAGCAAATTGGCGGGTAACCCGGATACAACTCGCATTGTTATTGAAAAGCCATTCGGTCACGATCTTGAATCAGCGAAGTCATTAAACAAATTGCTGAACAGTATTTTTGATGAAAAGCAGATTTATCGCATTGATCATTATTTGGGTAAGGAAACGGTTCAAAACATCATGGCATTTCGTTTTGCCAATTCCATACTTGAGCCAATATGGAGCCGCAATTATATTGAGCATGTTCAGATTTCAGTTACCGAACAATTGGGTGTTGGCAATAGGGGAGAGTACTACGATAGCGCTGGAGCATTACGCGATATGGTGCAGAATCATGTACTGCAATTGCTTTGTCTCATTGCTATGGAAACTCCCATAAGTTTTGATGCCGATGAAGTTCGAAATCGCAAGGTAGATGTACTCAGAGCTATGCGAAGATTTGATTCCGAAAACATTCGCAAACTCGCTGTGCGAGGTCAATACAGTAAGGGATGGATGGAAGGCAAGGAAGTTCCGGGTTACAGAGAAGAAGGGGATGTTGATCCACATTCAAACACTGAAACGTTCGCGGCATTTAAATTTTTTGTTGACAACTGGCGCTGGCATGGTGTTCCATTCTATGTGCGCACGGGCAAACGGTTATTTCAGTCATCTTCCATTATTACCATTCAGTTCCGTGATGTTCCGCATGTTGTCTTCCCAAAAGAAGCAACCGATAACTGGCAGCAGAACAGGCTCATCATTAGCATTCAACCCGAGATGAGTATTCGTCTTCAACTGCAAACCAAACGACCTGGTTTAGATATGGTTTTAAACACCGTTGATATGGTGTTCGACTATGCCGGAACCTACACAGAAGAAACACCGGAGGCATACGAAACACTTTTGCTGGATACGTTGATGGGCGATCAGACTCTTTTTATGCGTGCCGATCAGGTAGAAGCGGCATGGGAATTATTAATGCCTGTACTTCATTCGTGGGAAACCCGGAAAAGTATCAACTTCCCGAATTACGCTGCCAACTCATGGGGACCTGAAATCGCGGAAGCGCTCGTTGCTCAGGATGGATTTCATTGGTTCACATTACCTATAGAAGATAAAAAGAAATAAGATGACACTCCATATTTCCAAAACAGTACCTGAAGTGATCGTTGCGATTGCAGATTATATTGTTTCTGTTACGCAAGATTCAATAGCAACTCGTGGAGAATGCAATGTTGTTTTATCGGGTGGTAGTTCTCCGGAATTATTGTATAAGATGCTGGCATCTGTTCAGTATAGAAAGCAATTGAATTGGGACAAGATGAATTTCTTCTTTGGAGATGAACGCAACGTACCCAGCAATGATGCTCAGAATAATGCGAATATGGTAAAACGAACGATGTTTGATCCTCTCAATATCTCTTCATCCCGAATTTTTCCTATTAACACATCACTTCCACCTGATGAAGCAGCAAAGGATTATTCAGAACTAATAGCGAAGCACTTTAAAGGAAAAGAACCGATCTTCGATTTAATACTCTTAGGCCTTGGCGACAATTCTCACACAGCATCTTTATTTCCATACACACCCATACTTCATAATCAATCCGTTTCAGTACAGTCCGTGTTTCTTATGGAACAAAATGTATATCGTATTTCAATGACAGCGCCTATGATCAATCTGGCGCGTCACATTACATTTTTAGTTTATGGCCAAGGGAAAGCCGAAGCGGTTCATCATGTATTGGGAGATGAATTAAACATTGAAGAATATCCGGCACAATTAATAAAGTCAGGGCAGGGAGATATACGCTGGTATTTAGATGAGCCAGCAGCCTCACATTTAAAATCAAATTAAAGAAAGACGCAATAGTGTGTTCCGTACCAATGAAAGTAGCCAAACTCATTCTCACTATCTTATTTGCTCTGTTCATGATTTTCGGAGGCGTGAATCATTTCCTCAAACCGGATATGTATTTGCCTTTTATTCCAAGCGGATTACCGGGACTAGTTATCATTTATCTTTCAGGAATAGTTGAGATTGCTTTAGGAGTTGGCGCATTAATTCCCAAGACCAGACCATGGTCTACATTGGGCATATTACTTTTAATGATTACTTTTTTACCACTCCATGTGATTGATGTATTCAAAGAAGACTCTGCAATTGGTAGTCATCAGGTAGCACTTATTCGGTTGCCTATCCAGTTTGTGTTAATTGCCTGGGCGTGGTTCATCTACAAAAAACCAAAAACCGGAGCATGAGTAGTTATATGTGACTTTATGAAGTGTATTCTTAATTTTATTATAAATCCAATGTCGTTAAGTTAAGCATTTCTATATGGCCTCACCTCGTTCCTCCGGAAGAGAGGATGTTAGCGGAGCTTAACTTAACAACATTGATTATAAAGCCGTAAAGCGATAGCAGCCCAATTGCATAGATCCACCGAAATCTTTGAAATAAAGTTAAGCTGCGGTAAGAGTTTTGTTCCAAGATTAAATGAAAGAGGATGGAGTAATATTTGCTAAATTGTTCTGCAGTTTCCGTGAAGTGTTGTTTATAAAATAAAAATCCTTTCAACCAACCATACAGTTTATGCAAAAGAGAATGTTCTTACCAGCAAAATTATCTTTCAAATGGATGTTGTTGCCCTTGTTACTAGTCTCCATTCTTTCATGGGGCCAGGAGAAGAAGCCATCAAAATCTTTTAAAGGTTATGGCGAAGCATCTTACTCATTGTCCGCGAGTGAACAATATATGTCCGCCTGGCTTGTGGCCGGACCTGTGCGACTCGATACCACATCCGGAAATCCGAATGAAGAAACTCAAATCAGTTTTTTCAAGGAAGATTTACAACCCATAACCGTAGTCAATAACAAGCCGATTGCACCATTGGCAATCAAGGGGAAGCAATATCCCTGGACTCTAGTGAAAACAACTTCGGATATCATCGATCTGGATAATCAGTATTCAGGAGCAGACTATGCCGCTGCCTTTGCATTGGCAGAAATTAAATCAGATAAAGAAGTAAAAACATTTCTTAGTGTTGGCAGTGATGATGGTGTACGCATCTGGCACAGCGGTAAGCTTATTCACGATAATTGGATACCACGTGGTGTAAATAAAGATGATGATTTGGTGCCCATCACATTACAGCCGGGTAGCAATCAGATCATATTGAAGGTACAGGACATGCAACAGGGTTGGGGATTCGTGATCAGACTCCTCAATAAAGATGCGATATCAGATTATCTCATCACTGCATCGGGTAAAGGTGATATTGATCAGATCAAGATGTTATTGGATGCTGGTGCAAGTGTTGATAAAAAGAATGCCTCTGGATTAACTGCGCTGAATAACGCACGCTTGAATGGCCGCGAAGATGTATCGGAGTTACTGCTTTCAAAAGGGGCAAAAGAAACTCCACTACCTCCCATTGAATCATTGATTGATGGATTATACAATTTCCTAAATGGAAAAATAGCTTCAGGCATTTCCATTCTTGTTTCCAAAGATGGTAATGTGGTTTACAAAAAGGGATTTGGTTATGCCAACATTGAAAAAAAAGAACTAATCAAACCGGACACAAAATTTAGGATTGGTTCCGTCACCAAACAATTTACAGCAGTTGCTATTTTGAAATTACAGGAAGAGGGAAAAATTTCTGTTACTGACAAGCTTTCTAAATTTCTTCCCGATTTCCCTCGCGCAGATGAAGTTACGATCCATCATCTTCTTACGCATACCTCAGGCATTCATAGCTACACCAGCAACCCAGAGTTTATTACCAAAGTCACATCTCCCATAACCGAAGAAGCGCTGATTGCATTCTTCAAAAACGATACCTATGATTTTAGCCCGGGTGAGAAATGGCTATACAACAATTCCGCATTTTTTATTTTGGGTCATATCATTGGCAAAGTTTCTGGCAAACCCTACGGCCAATATCTGAACGAAACATTTTTTGTTCCGCTACACATGACCAACACGGGTGTTCACACTTCAACATTGAATCTGCAAAACGAAGCAAAAGGATATACAAAGGAGAATGGCCAGTATACCTTGGCCACCAACTGGGATATGTCGTGGGCAGGTGGGGCAGGAGCAGTCTACTCAACTGTTGAAGACCTTACTACCTGGAATGAAGCGATCTTCAATGGAAAAGTGCTACAGGAAAAAAGCCTGAAAGCTGCATTCACACCTGTGGTTTTGAACAATGGCAAAAAACCAGACAACGCAAGCTATGGTTATGGATGGGCATTGGATGAATATCGCGGTCAGGATGTTATTGAACATGGTGGAGGATTGCACGGTTTTATTTCTCAACTGGCGCGTTATCCCGAAGAAAAATTAACCATTGCCATGCTGACCAATATTACTCCAACAGAAGTGAATATTAATAGTAATACCCTTGCTGAATTCCTTTTATGGGCTACGATGGAAAAGCAAAAATCAAGATATGTGAATGCGGCTGTTTCGGAAAATGTACAACCGTATGCAGGACGTTATGACTTTGGGAATGGTGCTGTGATGATCATTACTTCAGAAAATAATAATCTCTTTGCCCAGCTCACCGGACAGCAGAAGTTTCCGATTTTTCCTTCAGGAGAGGGCGAATACTTCTGGAAAGTAGTTGATGCAAAAATCCACTTTATGAAAAATACCAACGGAGATGTGGAGTACGGAAATTTCGAACAAAATGGTAACAAGCTGAAGGTAGCCAAATTAAAAAACGAGACCATTGTCTCTATTGACAAAGCACTTTATAAAACATATTCAGGAAAGTATGATTATGGCAGCAACATGATCATTACCATCAGCACAGAAAACGACAAAATTTTTGCACAAGCCACGAACCAACCCCGGTTCGAGATATTGCCAATTTCAGAAAATGAATTTACTATACAAGAACTGAACGCGAAATTGCTCTTTGTGAAAGAAAGCGATGGGAAAATAAGCAAACTGATTCTCGATATGGCGGGTCAGAAAAAGGATGTTAATCGGCTAATGGATTAGTCTCCAATTTCTGAAGTCTGTATTTGAGTTCAACAGCTCTTCAAAAAAATGTGGCTGGTATACATTACCAGCCACATTCAATAAAACCTTTAAGATTAAAAATGATGGCTATTTAGTTTCGCTCCACGGAGGAGTGATGCCATTCATCCGGCCGTAAGCAATCAATTGGCCTAAATGTTCATTAGAGTGACCAAGAACAATTAGGATAGCAGTCATGCTGGTGTAATCACCCGAAAAAGGAAATTCTACTTTGCTTGCAAGCGATGCATCCTTGGTGTTTTTAATCGCGTTTGTCACTACTTCATAGGACCTCTTGAGTTCCGCTGCAATAGCGTCTTTTGTCTTTAGATCCATCTCGAGCGTTTCCATCTTAACACCGTCCGGTATCTTGGCGCCTAACTTTGAAGCGAAGAAATAATTCGCTGAAATGATGTGCGCACAAACCTGCGCAACTGAACGCACTCCGGGTTCCGGAGACCACGCGTATTTGTCAGCCGGAATTGCCTGGGCTAATTGCATAACATGCCCTGATACGAAAGCGAGTGATCCTGCAGATTCTTTTTGAAATTGGCCCTGGCAAAAAGCGGGTAACGAAATCAAAAACAGAGCGGCAATGGTGAGTATTTTTTTCATAATGTAATTGGGTTAGTGATGGATTGAAAAGTTAGATTAAAGATAAAAAACCATCGGACAGCAAATGGACTTTCTGCCAATAAATATCTGATCAAATTGAACACGCTGTACTTCTACACATTTTAAAAGTTTATTTTGATCCACAAGCACGAAATGGAAGTTTCTTTCTAGATTTCCAAAGCGTTAGCAAGACTCATTTTTAAAACGTAAAAGCGATGGAGCATAAAGGAGAATCGATTCGACCTTTCATTGGTGCGAAGAACTTTGAACAGTCACGTAATTTTTATCGGGACTTGGGCTTCGAGGAAAGTATTTTGTTTCCTACGATGTCTTACTTCAAGACAGATGGTTTAGGATTTTATCTGCAGGATGCATACGTCAAGGACTGGATTGACAATACAATGGTCTTTATGGAAGTTGAAGACGTAGGCCGCTTTTGGAAGGAACTTGTTGCGTTGGACCTGACTTCCAAATATGCAGGCGTAAGATTAGTACCCATCAGAGTACATGATTGGGGTAGAGAATGTTATCTGCACGATCCCTCCGGAATTCTCTGGCACTTTGGAGAATTTTCGAAGAAGTAAAAAATGCTTGAGTCCGCCATGAGTCATAAACAGGTAGGGACGAGTTTGAATACAAAACATCAATTCCGTTAACGGCTTGGGATTTTGTGTTTTTAATCCCTATCTGCGATTCTTGCCATTTTTAGAAAGTATATGAGTTAGTAGCGAAGGTTATCAGTTTCGGGTTCCAGGTAGCCTGCAACTGGCAACGTTTCATTGAACCTTTTTCATAAATTGCTAATGATAAAATTTTACTAAAAAATGAAGAAATTTTTACTGCCGATCATCTTATTAATTCTTCTGGTTAACGTTTGCACCGCACAAGAGCTCCGATCGCCTAATGGAAAATTTACGATGGTATTTTCCCTTCTGAATGACGGAACACCCATGTACCAACTTTCTTATAAAGAAAAGATAGTAGTCAAACCAAGCGCATTGGGTCTCGAACTAAAGAATGATAAGAAATCACTTTTGAATGACTTTACTGTCACGGACACAAAAACAACATCGCACGACTCCAGTTGGGAACCGGTGTGGGGTGAAGTAAAAACGATCCGCGATCACTATAATGAACTTGCTATAACACTCACTCAAAAAATCACTGATCGTCAGGTAGTTGTGCGCTTTCGATTGTTTGATGACGGGCTGGGCTTTCGCTATGAATTCCCTACACAAAAGAATCTGGTCTATTTTATTATCAAAGAGGAGCGTACTCAATTTGCCATGACGGGAGATCATACTGCCTTCTGGCTGGCCGGAGACTACGACACGCAAGAGTATGACTATACAACGTCACACTTATCTGAAATACGAAAACTGATGCAAGGCTCCATCACAGGAAATGCATCACAAACTCCATTTTCACCCACAGGCGTTCAAACCTCGCTGATGATGAAGACCACTGAGGGCATTTACATTAATTTGCACGAAGCTGCCCTGATCAACTATTCCTGCATGCATCTAAACCTGGATGATAAGAGCATGATTTTTCAATCATGGTTAACACCGGCTGCTATTGGAGATAAAGGATATATGCAAGCACCATGCAATTCCCCATGGCGCACCATCATTGTCAGTGATGATGCACGAGATATTCTTGCGTCTAAGATGACATACAATCTCAATGAACCCAGTAAAATTGAAAACACATCGTGGATAAAACCGGTGAAGTACGTAGGTGTGTGGTGGGAGATGATCACCGGTAAAAGCTCCTGGTCTTATACCAATGATTTTCCATCTATTCAGTTGGGTGTTACTGATTATTCAAAAGCTAAACCCAACGGCACACATGGTGCGACAACAGCCAATGTGAGAAAATACATTGACTTTGCTGCACTCCATGGTTTTGGTGGTGTGTTGGTAGAAGGATGGAATGTGGGTTGGGAAGATTGGTTTGGACAATCCAAAGACTATGTATTTGATTTTGTTACACCTTACCCGGATTTCAATCTTGCAGAGTTGAAAGAGTATGCAAAATCTAAAAATATCAAATTGATTATGCATCATGAGACATCCGGTTCAACCCGCAATTATGAACGTCATCTCGACAAGGCCTTTCAATTTATGAAAGCCAACGGATACGATGCGGTGAAGACCGGATATGTTGGGCCGATACTTCCAAAGGGTTATTACCATTATGATCAGTATACCAACAATCACTATCAATATGTTGTTGAACAAGCTGCAAAATACCAGATCATGATCAACGCGCACGAAGCCGTGCGTCCAACGGGTATTGCCCGAACCTGGCCAAATATGATTGGCAATGAATCTGCACGTGGAACCGAGTTTCAGGCCTTTGGTGGATCAAAACCTAATCATGTAACGATTGTACCTTTCACACGATTGATCGGTGGACCAATGGATTATACTCCGGGCGTATTTGAGATGGACATCAGTAAAATTAACCCAGGCAATAATTCACACGTAAACAGTACGATAGCAAATCAACTTGCCCTGTATGTTACGATGTACAGTCCGTTGCAAATGGCAGCCGACCTTCCCGAAAATTATAATCGATTTTTAGATGCGTTTCAATTCATTAAAGATGTTGCAATAGATTGGGATGAAAGCAAATACCTGGAAGCTGAGCCCGGACAATTCATCACTGTCGCCCGCAAAGAAAAAGGAAGATCATCATGGTTTGTCGGTAACGTAAATGGCGAAGCTGCACGCACATCATCTGTTACATTTGATTTCCTGGAAGCTGGTAAAAATTATATTGCTACTATTTATGCCGATGCTAAAGATGCTCACTACAAAACCAATCCACAGGTGTACACCATTCGTAAAGTAGTGGTGACAACCAAGTCGAAACTCTCGCAATGGTCTGCACCGGGTGGTGGATATGCCATCAGTATTGTGGAAGCTGATAAAAGTCAGATGAAAGGATTGAAGAAATTATAAGTTGAAAAAGAAACTCATCTCGCAACTCGCTGGATGACCAAAGTACACTGAGCTTAAATTCTCGAAGCATTTAGGTTCAGTGTATTTTATAAAGCACGAAAGCCACGGTTGAATCATGCATGTAGATTCCTATTAAAGTCCTTCGTGTTCCTCTGATCCTGACTATGGAATTGATAAGATCTAAAAACTAAAAGCCTTACATTGATGTAACTATGAAGCCATAGAATCGTCTTATGAGTTGAAAAAGAAGTTGTCTTTACCATTTTGGATGTCATTGAAACAATTTCCAACTACAATTAATTATGAAAGCAATTGTTTGTACTGCCTATGGATCACCCGATGTGTTGCAACTTACTGAAGTAGAGAAACCCATTCCCGGAGATAACGATGTATTGGTAAAAGTGCATGCTGCTACTGTCACTATGGGCGACTGTGAACTACGAAACCTAACCTTACCCGCATGGACCAGAATTCCTGTACGCCTGATCATGGGTTACAACACGCCACAAAATTTCATACCCGGCATGGAGTTTTCGGGTGTTGTTGAATCAGTAGGCAAGAACGTTGTCAATGTTAAAAAAGATGATGCAGTATTTGGAATGAGCGGCATGGAGATGGGTTCCAATGCCGAGTATAAAAAAGTAAAGTCCAGTTTCGTGGCCATCAAACCTTCCGCAGTGAGTTTCGAAGACGCGGCTACCATTATTGTGGGTGGACTTAATGCAATCCATTTTCTTCGCAAAGCCAATATAACTGCAGGCAAAAAGGTATTGGTTATTGGTGCCGGTGGAAGCATTGGTAGTTATGGCGTGCTGCTGGCCAAATTTTTTGGTGCAGAAGTGACCGCTGTCGACACTACACACAAACTAGACATAATTAAAAAATTGGGTGCCGATCATGTAATCGATTACACTAAAGAAGACTTTGCAAAGAATGGTAAAAAGTATGATGTGATCTTTGATGTTGTCTATGGCAGCTCATTTTCTGCATGTACTAACGCCTTGCAAGAGGATGGTTGTTATTTGATGGCCAATACAAATCCAACCCGAATGCTTCTGGGACTATGGAAGTCCTGGACCACTCAAAAGAAATTCATCTTTGCACTGGCAGGGCCGAGCATTCCCGATATGAATTACATTGCAGACCTGATTGCATCCGGCAAAATAAAACCGTTGATCGACAAGCGTTATTCATTAGAACAAACCGCTGCTGCTCATCGCTATGTTGAAGGTGGATTTAAAACAGGGAATGTGATTATTACGATAGTGGATTAATTCTGAATGTGAACTGGTTTTTACAAAACATCGAGAAAAAGTTTAAAAACTAAAACTCGGTTTAGATTCCAACGATTTTATCTCAACCATCATATCCTTTGTCCAAACAGGGCGTTGCTTTACTTCTCCCTTTAATAATTGTGCTTGCCATTCTTCATCTGAAAGCGGTTGGTTACTGTTAAATTCATAATAGCTAAACACAGCACCTTTGGTCAAATAGGGTTTGCCATTGATTTCGGCTATAACATAGATTTCATCCACCATACCTACACCTTCTTCGAGATATTCACCATTGTATTGATAGACATCGGCCACCAATGCTATCAATCTTTCTTTTTCAGGCATGTGGTCGGTGCCAAAGATTCGAAATGTTAAATATTCTATTCGCCCGGCCATCCAGTTCAGGTTATCCAACTCTTCTATAGACACCATTTCATTATTCAATTCTTTCTCACTTACAGCAAGAAGAAGTTTGCCAATTTCTCGCAGTTCTTTATTAATGGAGCCAATGTTATGGAGAGGGTCATCATTCATTAAGTTCATTTCTGTCAAGACGGTTTCCTGAAGATCAATAAGCTCCAGTGCCTTTTTCCAAAACGCAATATTGGGTTCTACATAACTCAAATGCTGTGGGGGAGGCGGGCCACCACCTTCACCGGCTTGAGCAGCCGAGGGCTGTTCTGAATACAACAACATATCGTGTTTAAGTTCGGTCCAACCCGCGAGTGAAGTAACGAGATTCTTTCGCATCCATGAAGGAGTTTTCATGAAGCGAGGATAATCGGAATTATCATCGTGAAGCGCATTAATTGTTTCAAATGTTTTGGTGTAGATGTTTTTATTCCAATCGTTATACGCAGTAAACTCACTCTTCATTTTCGTTAGAGCACCAGGATACCCATCCCATTGTTGAGCTTCTTTATATTCGTTGATCAAAATGTTCTCCGCTTCTTTATTTCCGAAGGCAGCAAAGACATCAAGACCTTTCGGAAAAGGTCTTCGGGGTTGTGGTTGTAAGACATGAATTAATTTACTCAATATCTCTGCATCAAATGTGTAACGTCCTGCGGTAAACAGGATTGAGGGTTGTGAAAGTTCTTCGGTTGTAGGCTCATCACCGCCTTGAGGTTTAATTTTATCGACACTAAGCGCTGCAAGTTTCTCTCGTAAGACCTTCAATTTAGCGGGATCATTAAGAAGGGCAGGGTCTTTAGCTTCTTCCGGCTTAATGAGGTTGATCAGATGAGTCATGGAAAGATTATCTTCATCTCCCACAATGAATTTCATAGCGTTACTAAAAGTCTGAAAAGATTGAAGTTGTTGCGCTGAGTTTTTGATATAGCTCGCCAGCAGTAATGCAGACAAAAATCGTTCGTCATTCCCGATATAAATAGGTGCCGTATTCAGCCATTTGACACAGCGGAAATAATTTTCAAGTTCAGGAGTCTTGGTATAATTGCCCCTAGGTTTAAACTGAGAATATTGAAGAACACTGCTTTTCAGAAACTCAGATCCAGTTCCGCTGGCACTCATAATCTTTTCAGTTTCATCCGTATAGAATTTTCTTGCATCCCTTGAAGCAACAGGTTGCGGGCTGCCAGCAATAAGACTGTAAGCAATAGATAAATAAGCAGTAGACCACTGTGCAGCCTTTCTCAGTTGGCCATCGTTGGTTTTCCTCTCAAACTGAAGCGATTCTTGCAGCGCATTATTCAATAGCACGGTGAGGAGAGGAATGAATTTGTCCTCTTCAATTTTCTGCAGAAGAGAGCTGAAGTGCTTATGCAAGACCTGCATAAACATATCAGTCGTAATGAAATTAGGAATGTATTCATAATGATTTTTATCATAGACGTGAAAAAATTGCTCATGTTGCGCGGGAACGATCGCAAAATTGTTTTTTGAAAGCAATACTTTTAATTCTGCTGGCACATCTTTAAACTGCATTTGATTGTAGACATGATCCATGTTGATCATACTGTAATTTTCCACCTGCTTATAGCGTTCATTTTTCAATTCATCTTCACGCGCAATTACTGTGTTGATAAACTCCTGTTCCTCCTTATTCAATTGTACTTTAAAATCAGGCACATCGAAAATAGGTTGATACCATTTGTATTGATTGAAGTGCCCACGCAATACAGCATCATCAAACAAGTAGCCGTTTCGGGCGAAGATCTCATTTCGAAGTAACCATAGCTCGGTAATGGATTTCTTTGAGATGTCGATCGAATAATCAAACACGGGCGGTAAGATTCTTTCGGAGTACCATTCCTTTAAATGTTCCTGGTTATATAATCCAGCTAAAGAGGATTTGTCTTGGGTAACTTCATAGGCAACAGAAGTTTCAGGACTCATTACTTTTTCATCGCTCTTCTTTGAAGAACAATCAATAAGGCACAATGCCACCGTAAGGAGTAGAATTGAACTAATTCGCATGCTGAAAAATTTTGAGTGCTTCATCCAATGTGATTTCATTATGAGTATAGTTTCGGAGTGTCAGACCAAAGCTTTGCCAGTAATAATTTCCCAGAGCATAATTACCATGTGAGGTTCGCTCCATGGTTTGAAGATCACCATTGTGTAAACTCCTAAAATTTATTAACTCTTGACATACTTTTGATCCAAGCCATAGCGGACGCAACTGATTCTCGTCCACGCGTAAAATAAAAAGTCGTTTTTTCTGCTGTGGATCGAATTCAGTGGGCTTGATAAGTCCAATGAGGATTTCAGTTCTTCCGTCATGATTAACATCTGCGGTATCAAAGTGATATGGAATGTATCGAAAGACAGTTTGGTCAAGCACCAAGCCTTCTCTATTTTGAAGCAATACCTTAAAACCTGTAGTAGTTGTTAATTTTTGAAAGCTGACTTTTCCAGAGAAATAATCATCCATTATTGCAATGCTTTGGTTATCCGAAAGCATGCTGGGTTCTCCCTGACAGGAAGTCAATAGAATAATTAGAGTGAAAACATTTCTCACAGCAAACTTTTGCTAAAAATACTAATTAAAGGAAGATCTCAATAGGCCCAATTCAATGTTAATAAACCTTATTTCTAAATCGAAAATTGCGTCTGAATAAAAAAAGGTGGTCCGTTTCCAGACCACCTCCTTATACTAAATGTTGTAGCTCTACGATCAAACCAAATCAAAACGATCAAGATTCATCACCTTGCTCCACGCTGCTACAAAGTCCTTCACAAACTTCGCTTGAGAGTCTCCATAGGCATAGGCTTCAGCGAGTGCGCGTAGCTCTGAGTTAGAGCCAAAGATAAGATCAACTCGAGTTCCTGTCCACTTCACTTTACCTGTCGCACGATCACGACCTTCAAACACTTCCTGAGCATCGGAAGTTGCCAACCAGGTTGTGTTCAGATCAAGAAGGTTCAGGAAGTAGTCATTCGTAAGTGCTTCAGGACGATTGGTGAAGACACCATGTTGAGACTTATTGTAATTCGTATTCAATACACGCATACCACCAAGAAGAACAGTCAACTCAGGAGCTGTAAGCGTTAAGAGCTGTGCTTTATCAACCAGTAAATCCTCTGCTGTTGCTTTGTGTTTCGGCTTAAAGTAGTTGCGGAAACCATCAGCACCTGGTTCGAGCACGGCAAATGATTCTACATCGGTTTGCTCTTGTGAAGCGTCAGCACGTCCGGGAGTGAAAGGTACAGTCACATCAGTTCCAGCATTCTTTGCTGCTTTTTCAACGCATGCACATCCTGCCAGTACAATCAAGTCGGCAAGGGAAACTTGTTTACCACCAACGTTGAAATCTTTTTGAATTGTTTCAAGTGCCTTGAGCACTTTTGCCAGTTGAGTAGGATTGTTCACTTCCCAATTCTTCATCGGTGCCAGACGAATGCGTCCGCCATTTCCACCACCACGTTTATCAGAACCGCGGAATGTAGATGCTGATGCCCAGGCAGTCGATACCAATTCAGACACAGACAACCCTGAAGCCAATATCTTGCTCTTCAGTGCAGCGATATCCTGAGCATCAATCAATTTATGTATAACGGCAGGGATAGGGTCTTGCCAGATCAGTTCTTCCTTCGGCACTTCTGGTCCAAGGTACCGTGCAATTGGACCCATGTCGCGGTGGGTTAATTTGTACCACGCACGAGCGAACGCATCGGCAAACTTATCCGGATTTTTAAAGAAGTCTCTTGAAATGGTTTCGTAGATCGGATCAACTCTCAATGCAAGGTCAGTAGTAAGCATTGTTGGTGCGTGTTTCTTTGATGGATCATGCGCATCAGGCACAGTACCAGCACCTGCACCAGCCTTTGGTTTCCACTGTTGTGCACCGGCCGGACTTTTTGTTAACTCCCATTCGAAGCCAAACAAATTTTCAAAATAGTTATTGCTCCATTTTATTGGTGTGGTAGTCCATGCACCTTCGAGACCACTGGTAATTGTATCTGCTCCACTACCCGTACCAAAGGTATTTTTCCAACCGAGGCTTTGCTCTGCAATACTTGCCGCAGCAGGTTCTTTACCAATGTATTTTGATGGATCAGCAGCACCATGCGTTTTTCCGAAGGTGTGACCACCCGCAATAAGCGCCACTGTTTCTTCATCATTCATTGCCATACGACCGAATGTCTCGCGAATATCTCGGGCTGATGCTAACGGATCTGGTTTTCCGTTAGGACCTTCTGGATTCACATAGATCAATCCCATCTGAACAGCCCCAAGTGGATTTTCCAAATCGCGGTCACCACTATAACGTTTGTCTCCCAACCATTCACCTTCAGAACCCCAATACACATCTTCTTGTGGTTCCCAAACATCTTCACGTCCTCCAGCGAAACCGAAAGTTTTGAACCCCATCGACTCAAGTGCGCAATTGCCTGTGAGGACCATCAAGTCTGCCCACGAAAGTTTATTACCGTATTTCTGTTTGATCGGCCATATCAGCAAACGCGCCTTATCAAGACTCGCATTGTCGGGCCAACTGTTAAGAGGAGCGAAGCGTTGAGTTCCAGAGCCTGCACCACCACGACCGTCAGCTATTCTGTAAGTACCAGCACTATGCCAAGCCATGCGAATAAAGAATGGACCATAATGACCATAATCCGCTGGCCACCAGCTTTGTGATGTCGTCATCAATTCGAAAATGTCCTTCTTCACAGCTTTCAAGTCGAGTTTCTTGAACTCTTCCGCGTAGTTGAACGCTTTGTCCATTGGATTGGAGAGTGAAGAATGCTGACGGAGGATATTCAATTTTAATTGGTTAGGCCACCAATCGCGGTTTCTTGTACCACCTCCAGCAGATTGCTTTAGCGATCCGCCATGAAAGGGGCACTGGGCTTCGCTCGAATTCATGTCGGCTAATTTTGCGGGGTCCTGTGTGTTGTTTTCCATTCTTTGTAGAGTATTAATTTGTTAATAATGAATCCTTAATGATAGGCCTGTTCGCTTTTTAGTGCAATGATCAATGTCATGCGATTTCCTGATTCAACATAGGTTTGGCGCGAGTCGTATTACGTTTCTTCTTTTTGTCTATTCAGTTTTCCATAACCGATGTGGTTGAAGAGTGCAGAATGATTTCAAACCAATTTAAAGTCAATTTTACGATTGATGCTTTAATAAATCAAATTGATTATTTTTATGTTCATATAGTTATTATCTATGACCCTAACACAACTTCAATACATTGTTGCTCTGGATACGCACCGCCATTTTGTGCTGTCCTCTGAGAAATGTTTTGTTACGCAGCCAACGTTGAGCATGCAAATTCAAAAACTGGAAGAGGAGTTAGGCGTGAAGATTTTCGATCGCACCAAACAACCGGTTATTCCCACAGAAATAGGAGCGAGCATTATTTCCCAGGCACGGATTATACTGCGCGAAGCAAACATGATTCAACACATCATCAATGATCAAAAAGATATGATGACAGGCGAACTTCGGATTGGCATTATTCCAACCCTGGCGCCTTATCTATTGCCTTCGCTCTTTAAGAACATGCGTGAAAAATACCCGCAGCTGAACATCATCATTAAAGAGACCATCACCGAAGAAGTCATCAGCGAATTAAAAAGTAATCGGCTCGACTGTGGTTTAGTAGTAACGCCTTTGAACGATTCCTCCATTAAAGAAGATATACTTTTTTACGAGGAGCTATTTGTGTATGTATCCAGGAAGAATGCTCTCTATGATAAAAAGTATGTATTAGCAAAAGAGATCGATCCTGATCAACTGTGGTTACTGGAAGAAGGACATTGTTTTCGCTCTCAGGTTTTGAATTTGTGTGAGTTAAGAAGGAGTTCCGATTTCCATTTTAAATATGAAACCGGAAACATCGAAACACTCAAGCGCATGGTTGATAAAAGTGATGGCATCACCATTTTACCTGAGCTGGCTGTTATGGAATTCAGCAAACTACAAATGAAACTCGTGAAGCGTTTGAAAGAGCCCAGTCCAGCCCGCGAAGTGAGTCTGGTAACGCATCGCGATCACATCAAAACGAAACTCATTAAAACCTTGAGAGAAGAAATTCTGAATATCGTGCCTAAGCAAATGCAGAAGCTTCAGAATAAAAAAGTGGTGGAGATTAATTATTGACGTTTGGTAGTGGAAGATATGAAATAACAACAGGAAAAACGCCTGAGGAAATTTCTTTCCCGCAGATCTCGCAGATTTAAAGACGCGCAGATTTAGCAGATGAAATGCAACTAATCAGTGTAATCTTCGGAAAAGTGTTTTTAATTTTCTCCCATTCAACACTACAATCCAAGCTTATCAAACGCATGGCCATAACTCGTTTCTCCTAAATTGTTTAGTAGCGCAGTGGATTGTCTCAAAAGGTAGAGATTGAAATTGTCTGGTGATTCATTATTCTGAATCTGTGAATTTACCTGACCATAATAGTAGTTGAAACCAGATATCGTTAACGATTTAGCAAGATCC
>JANODK010000086.1:0-1534 GCA_031412655.1 Chryseolinea sp. | reverse complement strand
TTTGTACCAAAAGCTTGAAAGGTTTGGCGCATAAGAGTGATTGATTTTACCACTGGCTTGTGATTGATTAAAATCGTCTTCAAAAATTCCATTGTTCTTTTCGTTTTTTATAAACGATACCATGACGACCTTTCCGGCTTCGATAGGTACTCGTGTAAATATGCCTTGCCCTGCACCGATTATATTTGATTTGCCTATGAAGAATTGATTTGCTTTCATGGATTAATTGTTAAAATATCGGTTTCGATAATTAACTAGGTATCGCTCTATCTCACCCTGTTCATAGCCTTTTCGAAGCAAGTCTTCGCAGTAGCGGGTAAGGGCTTTATCACTTGTAAATCGCGGAGTCATGTCGTGCGGGTCAAATGCCATTTTCGGCTTTGCTTTTACTTTCAGCTTATCTTCAATCTGCACTAGAGGCCAACGTTTCTCAATTAGTTCGTACATGCTGTCAACAACATTCTGAACCCTTTTCCATTTAGCATCAAATAGAAATTTACTCTCCCAAGCTGCATACCCTTTGTTAAGCGTCACAATCAGATCGTTGTCTTGGTTTACATAAAATCGGATGATGTCTATATCACGGGTGCTGCCCGGATAGTAGTTTGATTTCATTAGTCGAAGCACATAGTTGATGAAGTTATCTCCGTCATTGTCTTTCTCCTTCATCCCTACCTTACCTGAATATCCGGTTAACACAATGTTTTTGAACTCGAACGAGATATGATGTTTGTACTTACTGTTTTCACTGTCGTGGTTAGCAGTGGTGAATTTATTTACACGATTTTCTTTCATCGGATTAGTTAACATTTGTAAACGTTCTTAGGTACATAATTCAGATCGCTAATACTGCTACGGTAAACGTCAGGACTTCTTTTACAAGAGTGGTTTCACCAAACAGTAAACTATTTTTCAGATGAGTAAAAAGAAATTGCCCTCTTGGCAATAGTTGTCCTGTGTTGCTGCTTTTTCAAAAGCTGCATCATGTATTTTGATTCAATAACCCATCGCGAACAGGCTATATCATCCGATATGGTAGGGCATCATTAGGGGCTGTTCGCCATAGGTAAATGAATGGGGAGAGTTATCATTCAGAAATTGATATTAATTGCACCATCATGCTGCAATTCGTTTACGATGATTGATAGTTTTTTTATTGAACCTATTTTCTTCTGCTTCCTTTCTAATCCTTTGTAGTTCTGTGCCGAAAATTTTCCACTCACCACCGTCTTTACTAGGTTGTATGCCTTCAATAAAACCTGTCTCGCAAAGACTGCGTATGTGGCGGGTTGAATAACCAAGATGCCCGGCCATTTCTTTTACTGAAATGAATTTGCTGGCCACAGGCTTTAGTTCATCTACCACTTTGCGTAAGTTTTGAAGTTCGTGTGTGGTACTGATTACGTCTCTACGTAATAGCTTTATCTCGTTTAGCAAGATGTCGGTTGCATCTGTCATCACTATCGACTTAATTTTTGTACAGTGTTAGAAATGAAAAAACCGGACACGTTAAGTATCCGGTTTATTTCTTCTG
>JANODK010000085.1:0-6179 GCA_031412655.1 Chryseolinea sp. | reverse complement strand
GGTACCGGAATTCTTTTTGGAAAGAAGGAATTGTTAGAGAAGATGCCTCCGTATCATGGTGGAGGAGAGATGATCAAAGAGGTGACGTTTGAGAAAACTACTTACAATGATCTTCCATATAAATTTGAGGCCGGTACTCCCAACATTGGTGATGTAGTGGCTTTTAAATATGCGATGGATTTTATTCTCGAGCATGGTAAAGAAAATATTGCAGCTCACGAACATGCTCTACTAGTGTATGCAACTGAAAAGGTTTCTGCATTACCTTCTGTGAAGTTAGTGGGTACTGCAAAGCATAAGGTTGGTGTATTATCTTTTACGGTTGATGGAATTCATCCTTTCGATATTGGTCAGATGCTGGATGCGCGTGGCATTGCTGTGAGAACAGGCCATCATTGTACCCAACCATTGATGGATCGATTTGGAATTGAAGGAACTGTGCGCGCATCGTTCTCTGTTTATAATACAGTGAAAGAGGTTGATCAACTGGTGGAAGGTTTAGAGCGAATTATTAACTTCATGAAATAAATTAAATATACCCGTTATGAAAAATGAAGACAGGATAGTTGAACTTTTGGCCGAAATGTTAAAAGGTCAGGATAAACTTACAGACCGGGTGACAGAAGTGGTTAAGGGACAAGACAGACTTACGGATCAGGTAACTGAAGTGGTTAAGGGGCAAGACAGACTTACTAATGAAGTCACCCAAATGAAGAAGGAGATGTTTAAGCAAAGCCTTCAGCTAGCTGAAAACTCAAGAGCCATTCTTAAATTGGCAGATGAGATTAGATTAGTGGCTGAGCATGAGAAGAGAATTTCTAAACTTGAACTGACAGTTTTTAAATGACCATTGATCAAATTCAAGAAGAAATTATAAGCGAGTTCTCTCTCTTAGACGGTGACATGGAGATGACGGTATTCTACATTATGGAATTAGGTCAGAAACTTTCCGTGATGAATGAATCGGATAAAACGGATGATAATATGGTGAAGGGTTGTCAATCTAAAGTTTGGTTAACGGCAGAAATGGAAAATGACACCATCCACTTTTCGGCAGATAGTAATACAGCAATAACAAAAGGATTGGTGAGTTTATTGATTCGCATATTCAACAAACAACATCCTGAAAATATTTTGAAAGCTGATCTATTCTTTATGAACAAGATTGGCATGGAACGATTCATCGGAACGCAGCGTTCGAATGGTTTTGCTTCCATGATCAAGCAAATAAAATTATACGCTTTGGCATACCAAACGAAGGCACAAGTAAAGTCATGAGTGAATCAGTAGAAAATATAGAACCCAAAGTGGATAGCGTGACTGTTCCGGATTTACAAGAGAAGGTAATGGCTGCCATCAAAACGGTATACGATCCTGAAATACCAGTTGATATTTTTGAACTGGGTCTTATATATGAGGTTAATATTTACCCCATCAATAATGTGTATGTTCAAATGACGCTTACCTCTCCGTCATGCCCATCAGCGGAAGCGATTCCTGGAGAGGTACAACAAAAGATTAAAGCCGTTGAAGGCGTAAATGATGTAAAAGTGGAAATCACTTTCGATCCGCCTTATTCGCAAGACATGATGAGCGAAGCAGCAAAATTGGAACTCGGTTTTATGTAATGGTGTTTACAATCATAAGTCTAAATTCGTAAATCTTAAATTAAAGTATATGTATCCTGAAAATTTAGTAGCTCCCATGCGCACCGATTTAACGGTGGCGGGCTTCAAAGAATTAAAAACCTCAGATGACGTTGACAGTCAATTGAAAGACCAGAAAGGGACTACCTTATTGGTAATCAATTCGGTTTGTGGTTGTGCCGCGGGCGCAGCTCGTCCGGGTGTTAAGTGGGCTGTAGAACATAGCGCAAAAAAACCAGACAATCTTACAACGGTGTTTGCCGGTGTTGATAAGGAAGCGGTAGAAAAGGCGCGCGAATACACGTTACCTTATCCTCCATCTTCACCTTCAATAGCGTTGTTTAAGGATGGTGAGTTGGTTCATTTTGTAGAACGTCATCATATTGAAGGACGCAATGCAAAGATGATTGGTGAGCATTTAGTTGAAGTATTTGATGAATACTGCTAATCAAAACAAATAGAAAGTAGAGCCGCTCGATAAGCGGCTTTTTTATTGCACTTCAATTTAGGAAAGTATGGTGAAGCAATTGTTTAACGATCTTGGATTAGGCACGAAGGCGAAAAGACTTGTAAATAAGGATGGCACTTTTAATGTCCACCGAACAGGCCAGCCATTCAGTACGGTAAACCTGTATCAATCTTTGATTAAAATGCCTTGGTCTCATTTTCATTTCATGACATTTAGTATTCTGATAATAATCAATGCCTTATTCGCCATTACCTATTTCATTATTGGAGTTGAAAATTTAAATGGTATTGCGAGTGGGGATATTAAAAGAGATTTTCTTAACTGTTTATTCTTCAGTCTCCAAACATTCACAACTGTTGGGTATGGGCATATTTCTCCACGCAGTGACCTCATTAGTCTTATAGCAGCGATTGAAGCTATTTCAGGTTTAATGGTTTTTGCGGTCATTACCGGTTTGATCTATGGAAGATTCGCCAAACCAACTGCCAAGATTTTATATAGTGATAATATCTTGGTATCACCCTATCAAGATGGATTGAGTTATCAATTTAGAATTGTGAATGAGCGTAAGAGTATCATTGTGGATATTCACGCTCGCATGTTGGTTTCGTTTGCAGAGAAAGGAAAAGCGCGAAGTTATAGGCCGTTGGAATTAGAACGCAATTCGGTTATGCTTTTTCCTTTAAACTGGACTGTTGTGCATCCGGTTACAGTAGAGAGCCCTTTAAATGGATTGTCCTATGAAGATCTTTCAAGATTGGATGCTGAGTTTATTATTGTCATTAAAGGTTATGACGACACCTTTAGTCAGGATGTAAACTCCATTCGATCCTATCGATACGATGAGATAATTTGGGGTGCCAAGTTTCAGCCGATGTACGAGGAGAATGAAGATGGTGGTACAAACTTAAAGATTGATAAACTCCATGATTATACGTTGATCAAACAAGTGGAACCTTTGTTATCGTAGCAGTAAAATAGATTCCGTATCAATGAGCTTAAAGTAGGAAGAAAACTATATTCTCATCTCTTGTATATGATCATCAATTATCAATTTCCCTTCAGTAGCATTTTTAATTTGTTCGATTGAAATTCCAGGTGCATATTCCAATAACTTGAATGCTCCTTCTGGCAATACATCCAACACAGCCATATCACTTACAATTCTTTTTACACAACGAATTCCTGTGATAGGTAATGAACACTTTGTTAGCAACTTTGATGCACCATCTTTACTGCAATGCTGCATGGCCACAATGATATGTTTCGCTGAAGCAACAAGATCCATTGCACCTCCCATACCTTTCACCATCTTACCCGGAACTTTCCAGTTAGCAATATCACCGTGAATAGAAACTTCCATCGCGCCTAGAATGGTTAAGTCTACATGACCACCCCGTATCATACCAAAGCTTTCAGCAGAATCAAACAATGCAGAACCTTTTACCATCGTAATGGTTTGCTTGCCAGCATTTATTAAATCAGCATCAACGTTATCTTCAATTGGGAATGGGCCAATACCCAGAAGTCCATTTTCAGATTGAAGAATAACGTTCAGGTTTTGAGGTATGTAATTCGCAACTAATGTTGGAATACCAATACCAAGATTGATATACATTCCATCTCTAACCTCCTGTGCAATTCGCTTAGCGATTCCGATTTTATCGAGCATATTAATTACTTTGAAATTGTTCTTTGTTCGATTCTCTTCTCATAGTTTTTACCTTGGAAGATTCTCTGCACATAAATTCCAGGTGTATGAATATTATTCGGGTCCAACTCTCCAACCGGAACAAGCTCTTCTACTTCAGCGATAGTAATCTTACCAGCTGCCGCCATCATTGGATTGAAGTTTCTCGCTGTTCCTCTGTAAATCAAGTTTCCAGAGGTGTCACCCTTCCATGCTTTTACGATTGAGAAATCTGCACGAAGCCAGCTCTCTAACAAATACATTTTGCCATCAAACTCTCTTGTCTCTTTGCCCATTGCCACCTCTGTTCCGTAACCAGCAGGAGTGAAGAAGGCTGGAATACCCGCACCGCCTGCGCGAACTCTTTCGGCCAATGTTCCTTGTGGGATCAACTCAACTTCTAATTCACCAGAGAGAAGTTGTCTTTCGAATTCAGCATTCTCTCCTACATAAGAAGAGATCATCTTTTTGACTTGTTTGGTTTTTAGTAATAAACCAATACCGAAATCATCAACACCTGCATTATTGGAAATACAGGTAAGACCATTAACTCCTTTTTTAAGAAGTGCTGAAATGCAATTCTCAGGAATCCCACTTAGTCCGAAACCTCCGAGCATAAGAACTGCGTTGTCTCTCATATCTCGAATTGCTTCGTCTGCGTCTTTTACTACTTTGTTTATCATAATTTTTAAATAATGATTCTAAATTATGTGGCTTGAAGCTACCTTGATTGCAATAGTCGCAAGGCATCAATTTTGTCTATGCCCAGTTGCGTACGTAATCCTTCGAGGTCACTGAATTTAATATCAAGTCTGATGAGACTGTGAAAACAAATCATTAGTGAATCACCGTAGATGTCTTTATCGAAATCAAAAATGTTGACTTCGATGTTTCGCTTTATACCGTTGATTGTTGGTCTGTTGCCGATGTACAACATTCCCTTAAATGTCTCATGTGCGTAGCGAATAGTAACAGCATAAATTCCATCAGCGGGAATTAATTTGAAAGCAGTATCAACTTCAATATTGGCTGTGGGGTATCCTAATAATCTTCCAAGCTTATCGCCCATCACAATACGACCCGTCAAGCTGTATGGATTCCCAAGAAGATGAATGGCATTGTCAATATCACCTTCCTCTAATGCTGTTCGGATTTTGGTGGAGCTCACACCAATATGATCTACATCTTGTCTTGGAATTTCTTCTACATCAAAACCATATTTCGGTCCGTTAAGCTTGAGTTGTTCAAAACTACCCTCACGATTTTTTCCGAAGTGATGATCGTATCCAATAACCAACTTCTTTGTTCCAATCGTCTCCACCAGAATTTTAATAATGAATTCTTCAGAAGTAAGCTGAGAGAATTCTTTTGTAAATGGAATACGAATGAGATGCTGAATACCTTGTTCCTTTAAAAGCTCTGCTTTTTCTTCAAAGGTATTCAATAGCTTCAAAGAGGTATCTGGTTTTAAGACCAAACGGGGATGAGGCCAAAAGGTAATGACAACCGTTTCGCCATTTTGATTTGACGCAATCTCATTCAGGCGCGATAAGATTTTCTGATGACCGAGGTGAACACCATCAAACGTGCCGCTGGTAACAACAGCATAATCAAGCCTGGAAAAATCTTCAATGCCGTGGTATATTTTCATATCAAACCAATGGCTGAATTTAAGGAATAACTAGATGCACTTCATGGACACCAACAGCATTTTCTAATGTATGAGGTCCGATACGTGTTCGACAAAGTTCTGACATGTATGCTCCAACTCCCAGTGCATTGCCATAGTCACGCGCGAGGCTCCTGATGTAGGTTCCTTTAGAACATACAATTCTAAAACTTATTTCAGGAAGGGCCATAGATGTAATTTCAAACTCAGTTACTTCAACTTCGCGAGGCTTTAATTCTATCTCTTCGCCCTTTCGCGCAAATTCATAGGCACGTTTTCCTCCGATGCGTATCGCAGAGTGTTGCGGTGGTAACTGACTGATTTTTCCTGTGAAACCTTTAGTTGCCTCTTTGATCAAGGTTTCGTTTAAACCGGAAATATCTTTTTGTTCTGTTACTTCTGTCTCTAAATCGTGAGATGGTGTTGTCTGTCCAAGAACAAATTTGCCAGTGTATTCTTTCTCCAGACCCATAAACTCTTCAATCCGTTTCGTCATTTTGCCAACGCAGATAATCAAGAGACCTGTTGCCAATGGATCAAGCGTTCCGGCATGACCAATTTTTTTTGTTTTGAGTATGTAACGCAGCTTATTTACGACATCGAACGAAGTCCACTCGAGTGGCTTGTTGATGAGCAGCATATTGCCTTCGTCTGAAAGTTTTATTTCCATTATACGATGGAAAGAGATACACCAAGATAATAAAG
>JANODK010000084.1:0-17313 GCA_031412655.1 Chryseolinea sp. | reverse complement strand
TTTCCAACTGGCCGATATGCTCGTAAACGGGTTGAAAAAGCAATCCTGATTTCTCCTGCTAACAATCGTTTGGTTCAAACGTTATAAAATTGTAAATCGCTTCGAAATCGAATGCGATTATACTTTTTAATGTTATATCGTGTATCCCGAAACTTAAATCGTAAGCATTATGTACGGTGGTGGAAATACATTTGAAGGAATCCAAACGGATAGTTTAACGAGGGAAGATCCTGCCTTGCTTGCTGCTTTTGAGGCTCGAATAGAACGAGGCGAGAAGATCGAACCTGCCGATTGGATGCCCGAGCTTTACCGCAAGCAGCTAATTCGCATGATTGAGCAACATGGTCACAGCGAAATTATCGGTGCGCTTCCGGAGGGCACCTGGATTACTAGAGCCCCAGGTTTCAAGCGCAAACTTGCACTTATGGCCAAAGTTCAAGACGAGGTAGGCCATGCTCAATTATTATATAGTGCTGCCGAAACCCTTGGCAAATCGCGCGAGCAAATGATTCAGGACCTGATCACAGGCAAATCTAAATATTCAAACATTTTTAATTACCCCACCTTTACCTGGGCAGACTGCTGTTTCATTTCCTGGCTGGTGGATGCAGGTGCTATCGTTAATCAATTAGCAAATGCGAAAGGTAGCTATGGCCCCTATTGCAGAGCCCTCGAAAGAATTTGTGCTGAGGAATCTTTCCATTTAAAGTATGGACATCATTGCGTAATCTATCTCGCAGCGGGTACACAAAAACAACGCGACATGTTTCAGGAAGCCATCAACAGATGGTGGGCTCCGATGATGCACTTCTTCGGACCTTCTGATAAAATTTCAGCGCACACAGAAGTGTTGATGAAATGGAAAGTGAAGATGTCGACCAACGATGATACGCGCAATCAGTTTTTAGATATGTACGTTCCTAAAATCTGGGAGCTTGGTTTTACAATACCTGATGAGAAACTCAAAAAAAATTCCGAAACCAGAAAATGGGAATACACCGAACCCGACTGGGAAGAATTTAAAAGAGTGATCAACGGTGGCGGACCTTGCAATAAGGAACGCCTGGAAGTTAGACGCATTGCTGAAGAAAGAGGGCGATGGGTGCGTGAAGCATTAAAGACCCCAAAAGCTTCTTATGTAATGCCATTGGCTTAAATTGAATTGGTAATCGGTATTGGGTAATCAGTAATCGGTGTCTAATGTTATGTAATCTCGTTAGGTATGGAATATGTAAAAAGTTTTAGGGATTTAGAAGTTTTTAAAATTGCTAGGCAAACATCAAAAGAGATCTTTGAATTGTCCATGAAGTTTCCAAAAGAAGAAATGTATTCACTTACAGATCAAATTAGAAGATCATCACGGTCAGTTGGAGCACAAATTGCTGAAGCTTGGGCAAAGAGGAAGTATGAAAAACATTTTGTTAGTAAACTTACAGACGCTGATGGTGAGCAATTGGAGACTCAGCATTAGATTGAAGCAGCCCAAGATTGCTCTTATATTTCAACTGAACTTGCGGGGGAATTATTGAAACATTATTCTTCTATTGGAAAAATGTTGAATTCAATGATTGGTAAAGCTGAATCATTTTGTAACAAACCCACTGCCTAAACTTTAATGAATTACCGAATACCGATTACCCAATACTGATTACCACGACATGACCTCACTAGACCCTCGCGTAAATCGTCTTCCTGAAATTGGAACAGAAGGATTAATTGTTCCAAAGGCACCACTCGATCAATTCGGAACATTTGAAGTTTTTGTTCAGGCGAAAGCAGGGAAAGCTTTTCAGCACGAAGGTGCAGTTCATTCTCCAAATCTCGAAATGGCTTACATATTGGCCAAAGAAACTTTTACAAGACGGTTCACCTGCACATCGCTATATGTGGCGGATACAAGGAGTGTTTATGTCTCACCCATTACTGAAGCAGATCAAAACGCTTATGATTTGATTGACGTTGTTTCAAATTCACCAAATGAAAAAAGAGTTTTTGAAATTTATCATTTGCTAAAGCGCGGTAAGCAGCATGTAAATGTCGGATCTGTGAATGCCTCATCGCCTCAAGAAGCAATGTCAATTGCCAGGCAGCAATTCAACACGGGAAAGGTATTTAATATTTGGGCTATAGAATCAAATGATATTCGATTTACCTCTCCTGAAGAAAAAGAGCTCTGGCTTACTTTACCTGAAAAGAAATTTCGTGATGCTGCGGATTATAAGGGAGGTGAAAAGCTTACATCCTTTTTAGAACGAAGAGGCAAGGAGTCTCATGTCTAGTGTCTTAATACTAATGTCTACATACTCATGCCTAACCTAGCATTAAAAGAACTTCTCTATAAAATAGCCGATGATCAACTCATTCTCGGTCATCGTAATTCTGAGTGGACTGGTTTTGGTCCTTTATTAGAAGAAGACATTGCGTTTTCTTCTATGGCACAAGATAAGGTTGGACATAGTCAGGCAATCTATTCAATACTTCATCAATTGGGAGAGCAAGTGCCGGATACATTGGCCTTCATGCGCCCCGCAAATCAATTTCATAATTGTATTCTCGTTGAACTACCGAATGGAGAATATGATTTTAGCTTAATCCGTCATTTTCTTTTTGACACAGCAGAAGCCATTCGTTTTGAAATGCTCGGTCATTCTTCGTACCAACCGTTGGCCGAGCTAGCCAGAAAAATAAGAGGAGAGTTACGCTATCATACTTTGCATGCCAACACATGGGTAAAACAATTGGGATCAGCTACTGAAGAAAGTATTTCGCGTCTACAAAAGTCATTAAACGAAGCCCTCCCCTACGCACTTGGTATTTTTGAAGAATCTCCATTTGAAAAAGAAATAATAAAAGAAGGTATTTTTGAAGGCGAAAAGGAATTACAAAAACGCTGGATGGAAAAGGTGGAAGAAATTATTCAGCAAACTCATCTCTCTTTAACCGATTGGAAAATTGTTGCACCCGTTCTCGGTGGACGAACAGGAAAACACAGCGAACACCTTCAACCTCTTGTAGATGAAATGTCGGAAGTGTTTCGGATTGATCCGGGTGCGGAATGGTAAAAGGAGTTCAAGGTTCAAGGTTTAAAGTTCAAGGTTAATGACAATGAAAAATACAGTTCAGGAGTTAGATCAAATTATCAGTCAATTTAAGAATAAGATAAATGCTTTTTCTGATGCGGAGCTTTCTGCTAAGCCTTCGCCTAATAAATGGAGCAAGAAAGAAGTGTTAGGTCATTTGATTGACTCTGCTCATAATAACCTTCGCAGGTTTATTTGTGGACAGTATGAAACAACGCCATCGAAAATAGCATACGATCAGGATTTCTGGGTGAATGCAAATAATTATCAAAGCCTCAGTAAAGAAGATGTTATTCAACTTTGGGTGTTGATGAATAATCAAATCTCTACTGTGTTACTACAGATGAACGAGTCAGATTATGCCAAGGCATCCAATGTAGGCAAGACAGAAATCAAACTCTATTCACTTCAATTTCTGGCGGAAGATTATGTTCGTCATTTGAAACATCATCTCAACCAAATCATTCCGGGATCATTTGATATTGTATACTCCTAAAAATGAAAACATTAACAGTCGATACAATTTATGAATGGCTTGAGGAAGTAAAAGATCCGGAGATACCCGTATTGTCGTTAGTGGATTTAGGGGTAATTACAGAAGTGCATATTGTTGGAGATGCTGTTCACATCGAGATGACGCCAACTTTTGTAGGATGCCCTGCATTGGATATGATGAAAGAGGAAATTGTATCTGTTCTTAAAAATAGGGGTGTTGAAAATGTAACCATTGTGGTGAGCTTTCGGGATGCTTGGTCATCTGACAAAATATCAATCAAAGGAAAACAGGCTTTGAAGAAATTTGGACTCGCACCGCCACCATCAAACCATCTTTTTACCGACCTGGAAATCCTGGAACATGCCCAATGCCCGCGTTGTGACGGAACCAATACTGAGATGAAAACTCCTTTCGGCCCTACCCTATGCCGGTCTATCCACTATTGCCTTGACTGCCGAGAAGCTTTCGAGCAGTTTAAACCCCTGTAATTCTTCGAAAACCTTACATATCTTACAAATTGAACAAAACACCACTAACATTTTCTTTCTTTGCACCGTTCTGAATCCTGAAGTCCAATTTTAATTTATGAAGCTCCTTATTTCTGCTAGTGCTGTACTCTTTAGTGTAATGATGATAGGCTGTGGCGAAAAGAAGGCACCAACTCAAGATACAACTTTTACAAAGGTAGATTCGCTTACCGATTACTACCTCGCCATTCAGGATAGCATGCTTCAGGCCTGGAACATGATGACCCACGATGACAACGAGAAAATACTGGCCATGCACAATCTGGTGCATGAGCTAATGATCACCAATTTTACGGATAAAGATCTTTTAACCTCATACGAAGAACGACTGGAACAACTCAAACATTTACGCTATACACAAAAATCGATGGCCAATCCTGACGTAGTGGAGGAGTATGATTTCGCTTCAAACTCATTGGTCAGTGAATTGATTAGTCTGGCCGAATCGCGAACTGAATTTACTTATAACACAACATTACAAAAGCTAGCAGATGATATCCGTTCGGCAGATCAGCGGGTTGATTCCTACCGCGAAGAATATGATATCATTACCCTTCACTACAATAGATTTCTGGATCAACAGAATGAATTCCTCAAAGAGATTGATCCAAACCAAACCTTTGAAAAGAAGCCCATCTTTCAAATGGTCGCGGAAGAGTAACATTATCTTCTCCGGATTAGAATTCAAATCAACAATCCACAAAGCAAAGTTTAAGAAGATTGTTTAACTTTCGAATGATGCAAACACTCATTCGAAAAGTAGGATTCTTTGCTGCGTTTATTCTTATCGCCCTTGTTGTGATTGGGTTTTACCTTGGCGGGATTGCGAATTACATCGCCCTCCTTTTTTCCTTTATTATCCTGCCCATATTAGATCAGCTTATCGGCATCAGCAAAAACAATTTTTCTGAAACCCAGGCAAAGGTAGTTGGGGCAGAATTTTATTATCGCTTCGTTACCTACGCGTGGACTTACATTCAACTGGCATTTCTATTTTGGGGAGCCTATGCTGCATCGAGCGGTCATTTACATTCAGTGACTGAATGGATCGGCTTCATATTAGGGTTTTCATTAGTTACTGGAGGTATAGGCATTACCGTTGCACACGAACTGGGTCACAAAAAATCTGCACTAGAGAAATTTTACAGTAAACTTTTATTGATGACGGTTTGCTACATGCACTTCTACATAGAGCACAACCGTGGTCACCATGTGCAGGTCGCTACGCTCAACGATCCTGCAACCGCCCGTAAAGATGAAAACTTTTATTCTTTTTGGTTTCGCTCTGTCGTTCATGGCTACGCACATGCATGGGCGTTAGAAAATAATAGCATGAAAAATAAAGGCTTGTCGGTTTGGAATGTTAAAAACGAAATGATTTGGTTTGCCCTTCTTCCCTTGGTCTTTTGCAGCTTACTCACAATCATTTTTAGCTACGTAAATGCACGATTGGCTTGGGAAGTGCCTGTGTTTTTTTTCACACAAAGCATTGCTGCCTTCACGCTTCTGGAATTAGTTAATTATGTGGAGCATTACGGAATTTTACGCAAGGAAATTGAACCTGGAAAATTCGAAAGGGTAAATCCTTTGCACTCCTGGAACGCCAGTCATCTGCTCAGTAACTTTTTTCTATTTCAGTTGCAACGACATTCCGACCATCATGCTTATGCGCATAAGCGTTATCAGATTTTAAATCATTATGACGAGAGTCCGCAACTTCCCTTTGGCTACCCCACCATGATTATCATAGCGTTGATACCACCCTTGTGGTTTGCATTGATGAATAAACGACTTCGGTTTTGGAGTTTAAATGCACACGCTACAAACTCCTGATATTTTAGAGAGTGATACGATATGCCGCAATGCGGGGTATTACATTAACGTAGTATATACTTTAACTTGCGTATGCTGTGTGTATGAAGGCTTTTATCGTTCCATTCTCTTTTTCGCTGCTTCTGGCGCTGAATGCATTTGCACAGCCATCCCAATACTCCTTACGTAACTATAAAGCGGTTGATGGCCTACCCCAATCCCAAGTCAACATTTTGTTAGAAGACTCCAACGGGTATTTGTGGATTGGAACCTACGGTGGAGGGTTGGCCCGTTTTGATGGTCATCAGTTTAAAGTATACACAACGCTTGACGGACTGCAGAGTAACATCATCAGCTTTCTCAAACTTGACAGCAAGCAAAATTTATGGATCATTCATCCCCGTGGCATAACCAAATTCGATGGACACAAATTCACAAAGTTTCAACAACCTGGTGACCCAGCAAATGCCAAGCGTTTAAAAAGAATATTTGAGCATAAGGACTCATTGTTTTTCACCATTGGAATGGGGCAGATCGGAAAAATACATAATGATTCCGTTTACTATTGGTCAAGACCCATTTCTAAAAATAAAGACCTGTCAATTTCCTTTTTTCACAAAATGCCTTCCTGCGAAATATTGCTGTGCGTGAATGACAGTTCATTTATCATACTTGGTAAAAATGGCGACTACCAATTAAGTCATAAAGAAAGTTTTAACAACCTGAAAAATATTTTCAACTATAAGGGTGAGGTCTGGATAACAACAGACAAGGGATATTTTTCTATTGATTTTAAAGAAAGAAAATTTATTGGGCGAAACCTCGATATAAAAAACCACATCGTGCTCTATGATAGCACAGCAAATATTTTTTGGACAAGACAGGGTAATAATTTATTGAAAGAATCTCTCACCGAAACTAAGCACAAAGTCGATACGGTTTTACTCGATACTGAAATCAATCAGGTTTTCCTTGATGCTGAAGGAAACACCTGGTTTGCTACTAACGGCACAGGTCTCTATAAATATTTTGTTCAGGATTTCGATCGCTGTAGCTCTGACAATCTTCGCGCAGTGATGGCCATCTTTAAAGATCGCGAAGGTGCAACCTGGTTAGGATCACAAACCAAAGGCTTGTGGAAAATTCACAAAGGCAAAATTTCTTCCTACCCCAGCAAAGAAGAGTCAAGCAGAAATGCTATCAACACCATCACCGAAACAAAAGACGGTAATGTGTGGGTGGGAACAATGTATGGATTAGGTAAGTACAACAAAGCAAGCGATTCATTTCAATGGTTTACTCGTGAAGATGGATTGTCAAACGCTTCTATTCTCAATCTTGAAGCCGATGATTTAGGTGGTTTGTGGATTGGAACGTTTGGTGGAGGGTTGAATCATTATGATGGAAAAAAGTTTACCTACTTCACAATGAAAAATGGCCTTACTTCTAATTCAATAATGGCCTTGAAGTATTCACGGTATTATAAAAAAGTATTTCTCGGAAATGAATTTGGTCTTAATATTTTCAACAAAGGAAAAGCAATACCGGTTTCTATTTCAGGAATAGAGAATGCTACGGTACTTTCTATTCAGCCTTTTCGTGATTCGTTATTATTAATCGGAACTGGAGGTTCTGGAATAGTGGTGTTCAATCCCACCACAAAATCCAGGCGCTTGCTCACCACTCGTGATGGTTTCGTTTCTGATTTTATATACTTTATTGCGCCTGATTCTACCGATGTTTTTTGGATTGGAACAGAAAAAGGAATAACCCGCATTCGTCTCAACAATACATTTGATATTGTAGAGAATTTACACTACGGATTTGAAAATGGGTTAACCGGTGTGGAGTCAAATCAAAATGCATTTTACATTGACGGTGATGAGAAATATTTTGGATTGATTGACGGTCTATACCAATTTAATAATGTAGAAAAGCAAAACAAAGAATCCTTTGATCTTCATTTTACAGATGTAAAACTTCTATTCGGAGAATTTGATCTCCATGACTATACGGACAGCACCCAAGGGTTTTATAACATTGCCTATAATCCCATTCTTCCACCCGATAAGAATCACATTACCTTTCAATTCAATCGGGTAGATAAGCGTTATCCCAAGTCTGTGAGGTTCCAGTATTTTCTTGAGAATTTTGAAAAAGACTGGTCGCCACCTTCTTCATCAAATGAAGTTACCTACAGTAATCTTCCGCCAGGTGATTACGTATTCCATGTAAAAAGCACAAACAAACAAGGAAGCTGGTCGCCCTCTGAAATTATCTATCCCTTCACTATTCAGGCTCCGTTCTATCAAACTGCTTCGTTCATCATTGGTGTAATGGCCTGCTTTATAGGGCTCGTCATTCTTGTTTTGTATGCCCGTGTGAAGGCAAGAGTTAATCGGGTAATTGCAACAGAACGTATTCGCGTAAGAGAACAAGAGATGCTCCGAAAGGAAATCTCACGCGACTTTCATGATGAGATGGGTAATCAGTTAACACGCATTATTAATTATGTGAGCTTGTTAAAATTAAATGGTACAAACGGCCACTCAAACGGAAACGGGAATCATAATGATTTGTACACCAAAGTAGAAGACTCCGCTAAGTATTTATATTCCGGAACCCGTGATTTTATCTGGGCCATCGATCCTGTTAATGATGAACTTTCAAAACTCTTCATCTACATCCGTGATTTCGGTGATAAGCTTTTTGAAGAAAAAAATATGAGCTTCCGGGCGTTCAACGAGATAAAGGAAAATATGAAGCTACCATACGGTTTTAGTCGCGAGGCAAATCTTATTTTTAAGGAGGCAATGACGAATGCATTCAAATATTCAGAAGCCAAAAATATTTCGTTTCGACTGGAGCGAGCAGAACAAGGCTCATTTCAATTAACACTCGAGGATGATGGTGTCGGTTTTTATACAGGGGACATTGATAAATTAAATGGATTGAAGAATATTCGAGAAAGAGCAGACCGAATTAATAGCGTTGTACGTATAACAAGCATAAAGAACCAAGGAACTAAAATCGTATTGGTTTTTACACTCACTAAAACATTAAAATATGGCCTTGCCCTTTAAAAAAAGAGTCATGATCGTGGAAGACGATCAGGAGATCCGCAACAGCTTTACATTGATTGTGAACAGCTCACAAAAATTCATGGCTGTAAATGCGTACAGCAACTGCGAAGATGCACTGGACAATCTCAATCGTGATAAGCCCGAAATTGTTTTAATGGACATTGAGCTACCGGGCATGAATGGAATTCAAGGAACAAAAATTATAAAAGATAAAAGCCCACATATTGATATCATCATGGTATCCGTATATGAAGATAGTGAACTTGTCTTTGAAGCATTGAAAGCGGGCGCTTCCGGATACATTACCAAAAGCTCAAACTATATGGAGTTATTGTCTGCGTTAGAAGAAATTATGAAAGGCGGAGCACCTATGAGTAGCCGCATTGCGCGAATGGTGATCGACAATTTTCATGTTAACCCGAATTCACCATTAACAAAACGTGAAACCGAAATTTTACAATTAATATCAGAAGGAAAAACGTATACACAAATTTCTGAAGAGCTCTTTATTTCGAAAGAGACATCGAAGACTCACATCAAGAATATCTATTCTAAACTTCAGGTAAATAGTAAATCGGAAGCGATCGCGAAAGCGAACCTGGAGAAACTGATTTAACATTAATTTATTCAGATTCGGTAATTCCTCCTTCATAAAATCATATTCTTTGGGGTATGTTAAAAGCAGAAGTTTCAATCACTTTTGTTGAGGAATCCTTCAACATACAATAGAAATTTCTTCAATAAGTTTAGGTTAATGAAAAATTCTAAGAAGGACTCTAGCCCCTGGACGAGGGGCTTTTTTTATGCCTCCAATTTTTGCTTTTAACATCATCACATCTAACGCTTCCAGGGTTACATCTCATCATCGAATATACCGGATTTCAAGTCATTCTTTTAGTTAATGCATTCGCGAGTTTTGGTTAACGTCTTCTTAATTTCTCAGATGAAGGCGGAGTCATTTTTCTTGAATCTCAGAAATCTAAAATCATGAAAAAAATTTTACTAACAAGCTTTATTTGTTTGTTCTGCCTGCCCTGGGTGCTGGCACAGCAACGAAATGTTTCCGGCAAAGTCACCTCTGCTGAAGACGGATCATCATTACCCGGTGTTAACGTGGTGCTGAAAGGAACAACATTGGGTACTGTAACGGATGCGAATGGAGAATATGTTGTATCTGTGCCATCTGAAGGTGGTGTATTGGTTTTTTCTTTCATCGGGCTTAGCTCGCAAGAACTTGAAATAGGAAATCGAGCGGTTGTTGATGTTGTGATGGCACAAGACGTTACACAACTTGGTGAAGTGGTCGTTACCGCGGTGGGTATTGAGCGTGACAAACGTTCTCTTGGATATGCGGTCCAATCCGTTCAAAGTAAAGACCTCATAAATGCCCGCGAGTCGAACATTGTTAATTCTCTGGCAGGTAAGATCGCAGGTGTTCAAATTAATTCTTCCAGTGGACAAGCTGGATCTTCCTCTCGCATTATCATTCGCGGTAACTCTTCTTTAACAGGGGAAAATCAACCGCTATTTGTAATTGATGGCATACCGGTTGACAATAGCTCAACAGAAGGCAACGGTGCCACTGAAAGCAATCTCTTTAATGGAACCGGCTCAAACCGAGCAACCGATATTGATCCCAATAACATCGCTAATGTTACGGTTTTGAAGGGTGCAGCTGCAACGGCATTATACGGCTCAAGAGGTGCAAATGGCGTAATCATGATTACCACTAAAAAAGGTGAAAAAACACTTCAGGGTAAACCTAATATTTCGGTTTCCACGAACTACAGTATAAATACACCAGTAATCAGAGGATTTCAGGATGAGTTTCTACAAGGTATTAATGGAAGCTATATGAACGGTCTTCCTCTTGGGCAAGGTGGTTTCAGAAGTAAAGATCCTTTGACAAATCCAGGAGGTGCTGGTGCATCACAGGGTTCTACATCATGGGGGCCAAGCCGATATGCTATTGATCAATATACATTGGATTCAATTGGTGTCCCAAAAGTTTATGATCCGAGAAGAGATTTTTATAGAAATGGAAAAACAATTGAAAATAATGTTTCCATTAGCGGAGGTAAAGATATGTTCACCTATCTTTTCTCCTACAGTCGACTGGATGAGGAAGGTATCGTTCCAACAAATGATTTCAAACGAAATAGTTTTTTGGCTAAAGTTGATGCAACGCTTAGCCCTAAGTTAAAATACAGTGGATCTATCAACTATGTAAATACGTACAATAAAAGATTAACAGAAGGTAATGGCGAGCGAAACTTTTTGTATGGATTAAATTTCTGGCCTATCAGTCATAACATTAAGGAGTACTATACTGAATCAGGACAATATTATACCTATCATCCAAGATCTTACAATAATCCATTTTGGCTAGCAGAAAATAATGGTAACTATAGTCATGTAAACCGGTTCATCATAAACCAATCTTTAACGTACGAGATTACTCCTTTCCTAAGCATTGTCAATCGGGTGGGATTAGATGCCTATACTGACTTACGCGAAGATCAGGTAAATATTGGAACCAGAAGCACTCCAAAGGGTCGCATGTACACCAGCACCATACGGAACTCACAAGTTAATAATGACTTATTATTAGTCTTCAACAAAGACCTTAATAAAGATTTTACGCTTAGCGCAATTCTAGGTAACAACATAAACAGTAGAACCTTTAAGCAGGATCTTCTTACCGGTACAGATTTAAATATTCCTGATTTCTTCGACATCTCCAATGCCAGTGCAGTTCAAGGCAATGAGTTCGATCAGGTTATCCGATCAACAAGTGTTTTTGGCCAAGCCAATGTGGAATACAAAGGTATGTTGTTTCTAAATTTAACAGGTCGAAATGATTGGTCCTCAACATTACCGGCAAGCGATCGCAGCTTCTTTTATCCCTCTGCCTCGTTGGGTTTTGTTTTCACAGAATTACCATTCTTAGTAAACAACAAAACACTTCCTTATGGCAAATTGCGAGCCAGCTGGGCGCAAGCGGGAAACACAGCTCCTGCTTATAACACAACACAAACGTATATTCGATCCAACCCTGGCGATGGAACACGTGGTAACATCAACGTACCAACACAGGGACAAAATGCTTTCGAACTTAATCCTGTTCAGGCAAATTCCCAACTAAGAAATGAACTTATAACTGAAATTGAAATCGGTGGAGATTTTAGATTTCTCCACGATCGTTTAGGATTGGATGTTGCCGTATATAATAAAGTAAGTAATGACCAGATATTAAGTGCTCCCATTGCACCGTCAACAGGTTTTACAAATAAAGTTGTTAACGTAGGCGAGGTAAGAAACAAAGGTATTGAGATGACTTTAACTGCAACACCTCTAAAAATGGCAAACGGTCTTCGTTGGGATGTGCAAGTGAATTATGCTAAAAATAAAACAACCGTTGGTGAATTAGCACCGGGTGTAGAGTCCATCTTCTTATATGGATTTACAAGCCCGCAAATTCGTGCCGATGTTAATAATGGTTACGGTGTAATCTGGGGTGATAAGTTTGAAAGGACTGATGATGGCCAACTGGTAATTGGAAATAATGGTTTGCCTATCCTATCATCTGAGCTTGGTTCAATTGGCAATGTTCAACCCAAATGGACGGGTAGTTTACGAAATACATTTACATGGAATGGAATAACCTTATCTGCTTTATTAGACACACGAATTGGTGGTGACATTTTAAATTTTGATTTATACTACTCTACCTTTTATGGAACATCCGCTGTTACAGCCGATCGAGGAGACGTAGCCGTATGGAAAGGTGTAAGGCAAACGGGAGTTACCGGTGACAATAAACCTATCTATGTAAAAAATGATATACCGGTAATAAAAGATCAGGCCTACTATCAAAACTTCTATTCATCCAGCACTGAGTTATTCGTTGAAGATGCCAGCTTCGTTAAGCTGCGAGAACTACGACTGTCTTATTCTTTGCCATCCAGCTTGCTAAGTAAGACACCATTTACCAATATAAATTTCTCAGCCATCGGCAGGAATTTATACATCAAAAGTAATTTTTCCTACTGGGATCCAGAAGGCAACTTGGGTGGTAATGGAAATGGTCAGGGTTTTTACCACGGAGTTACACCGGGTACAAGAAGCGTAACCTTTGGAGTAAACGTTACTTTCTAAATCTAACGAAACACTATTATGAAAAGCACAAAAATTATATCCATTATACTGCTTGTCGGTATGTTTTTTAGCAGCACATCCTGCAACGATTTTCTTGATGTTAACACAGATCCTAATAACCCCACAAAAGTTTCGGAGCCACTGCTTTTAACAGGAATTCTGGCCAACTTCTCCTATGAAGTAATCGGAGGGTATCCCGTTCGTGTTACCAATACGTGGATTAAGCAAACAACGTATAATGCTGTGTTACCGCATTATGATAATTATCAGGTTACAGAAAATGATGTGAATAATCTTTGGACATTTTTTTCTTATCCTCAGATTATGCAGAACTGTAAAATACTTTCCGAAAAGGCAACGGCTAACAAGGCTCTTAATTATTCTGCAATAGCCAAAATTATTTGGGCATGGAACATGAGTATTGTTACTGACCTATATGGCAATGCTCCCTTTTCAGAAGCACTGCAAGCGGATCAATTCCCAACGCCAAAATATGATACACAGGAAAGTATCTATACCGGTATTCAAACTCTATTGGATGATGCCATTAGCGATATTGATGCAACCGATAAGAATCTGGCAGTTACGCCTGGAGCCGATGACTTTATCTTCAACGGAAACATGGCGAATTGGAGAAAGGTGGCGTTCACATTGAAAGCTAGATTTCATTTACGTTTAACGTATTCACCCAATCACGTTCCGGCTACACAAGCTCAATTGGCTTTAGATGCCATTGCGAATGGATTGAAAACTTTGGCCGATGATGCTACATACCCATACTTAAAAGATCCGGGTCAGGAGAACCCTTGGTTTCAATATGCTATTGATGGCAAATGGGATACTGATACCCAGATTAGCAATTTCTATATCACAATGTTAACCGATTTAAGTGATCCTAGAATCCATGCACAAGCGGGCTTAGTTAATGGAGCCTATACTGGCCATGAAAATGGCACTGCTGCTGAACCCGATTTATCTCCAATAGGTGAATTCTATAGTGCTGCCGATGCATCATTAGAATTTATGTCAGTCGTAGAGTCTAAATTTATTGAGGCCGAAGCAAACTTTATATTGAATAAGAGACCTGAGGCCGAAACCGCTTTACGCGCTGGACTTACTCTATCCTTCGACAAACAAAGAAACGCGATTGAAACCGGAGCCGCTGAATTGGGAATTTCAACAGGCACCATCACCACGGATATTACGAATTACATAAACACAAATAGCACATTGCCTGTTGACGATAAGGATGCGTATGAACATATCATGACGCAGAAATATATTTCCAATTTCCTTCAATTTGAAACGTATAACGATTGGCGCAGAACTGGATATCCGGAAGTGGCTCCTGTTGCTCAACCCTTTCCTGATAATCTTACAACAGTACCGTTGCGTTTTCCTTATCCATCCGCTGAGCTTCAATACAACTCAAGCAATGTAAATGAAGAAGGTATACCGATCGGATTCAGGGGTCTTGGAAATGAAGTGTGGTGGAATAGCTGCGATGATTGTTGCACAAATTGTGGTCAGAAGTAGAAAACCTAAATGCATTTCAAAATGAAAAAATTCATATTCATATTTACTGCTGTTGCCATGCTGGCCGGCAGTTGTGTTCCGGAAGACGATGCATTCTTTGCAACTTCATTTGATAAAGCGGCTTCTGTAACGGCACCCGCCAATGTAGCATTCATTAAAGATGTATCCACTGGCGCAGACCTTGCAATAGGTTTGTTAGGAAAGAGCAAAGCGGAAGATATCAAATCGGTAAAGCTACTGATTACCTTTGTGCCCAGTGGCGAAACATTAAACCCTGAAGCGGATGGTGAAGATTTGACTGACGTCACATTATATCCCAGTACAGTATCGATCACCGAAGCACAATTGTTAAGCGTAGCTGATAAAGCCACTGTTGATGATCTCAATCCCGGAGATAGCTGGTTTGTTAAGTATCGGATTACCCTTTCAAATGGAACATTATTAACAAATGCTATTCAAACGAACATATCGTTTACGTGTGCTTCTGACTTGGGTGGTGATATCGATTTTGTCACAACAAATATTACAGCAGGCACAGGAGGAAATGCAGCTGCCTGTGGGGGCAGCACTTCTGGAACGGTTAGCTTTGATGATCAAGGTGGCGGAATCTATGAAATCTCGGATATTACATTTGGACAGTATGCATGTGCCTGGGATGATAATCCGGCTACAGGTGTTTCATTGGTTGATGTTTGTGGTGGTTTGTCCCTTATCGGTACCGATCAATATGAATTAGTCTACTCCATTTCCATTGTTAGTAATGACGGAACTGATCTCGTTATTGATTGGGAAAATGACTTTGGTGACAGTGGTACGACTACCTTAACCAGAACAGATGATAAAACCTGGCCGTTGGATTTGCATACAGATTAAGTTTCGCAACCTGCATATCAGAACATAACTCTGCAGTAGTCTATTACGCGTTTTAAATCCAGGGAAAGCCGCCTCAACAGCGGCTTTCGTTTTTGTATAAAACACATTGCAAAGCGGAGCGATTATGAATAGATTAGAAAAATTTATAATCATGAATCGCATCCTGACTTTGTTTTTCTGCTTTCTGTTTGCATACACGTTCACATTTGCTCAACGTAAGAAATCAGAGCCGGCTTCTTCTCAACCTGTATCAGGCGAGTACAGGGAAAAGATAAAAGGATTGAAACCCTATTCTGGTTTTCTTAACTATTATTACGATGAAAAGAATGATAAGATTTTTTTATCCATCGAATCATTCGATACTGAGTTCTTATACATTGTTTCTTTATCCGCAGGCATAGGTTCAAACGATATAGGTCTTGATCGTGGTCAGCTGGGTGGAGAACGTATAGTTAAATTTGAAAGACGAGGGCCAAAAGTGCTGATGGTTCAACCCAACTATTTTTACAGAGCCGTTACAAGCAATCCAGATGAGAAAAGAGCGGTGCAGGAAGCTTTCGCTCAATCGGTGCTGTGGGGATTTTCGGTAGTGGCAGAAGAGAATGGAAAAGTTTTAGTTGATGCCAGTGACTTTTTTTTACAAGATGCCCATAATGTGACCGGTACACTGAGCAACACAAAACAAGGAAATTATCATTTGGATAAATCGCGATCGGCCTTCTATCCACCACGTATCAAAAGCTTTCCTGAAAATTCAGAGTTTGAAGTTACATTAACCTTCACTGGTGAACCCACCGGTAATTATATCCAAAGCGTCACACCTACACCCAGCAGTGTTACCGTTCGACAACATCATTCATTTGTAAAGTTGCCTGATCCGAACTTTATGCCACGCAAGTTCGATCCACGAGCCGGGTACTTTGATATCTCATATTATGATTACGCCACTCCTATTCAAGAACCAATTCAAAAGCGACTTATTACGCGGCATCGGTTAAAAAAGAAAGATCCATCAGCCGCATTAAGTGAACCCGTAGAGCCCATTGTTTATTATCTCGATCGAGGAACACCAGAGCCCATTCGCTCTGCACTATTAGATGGTGCACGTTGGTGGAACCAGGCCTTTGAAGCCGCTGGTTATAAAGATGCTTTCAAAGTAGAGATGCTGCCAGAAGATGCGGATCCAATGGACGTGCGATACAATCTTATTCAATGGGTCCATCGCTCTACGCGCGGTTGGTCGTATGGTGCTACCGTAACTGACCCTCGTACGGGAGAGATTATCAAAGGCCATGTTACATTAGGTTCACTGCGAGTTCGTCAGGATTTTTTAATTGCAGAAGGTTTACTTGCTCCGTATGAAAGTGGTAAGCCTGTTCCACCAGAAATGGAAAAGATGGCGCTTGCAAGACTTCGACAACTTTCTGCACATGAAGTAGGACATACGTTAGGTCTAGCACATGCGTATTCATCAAGCGCTGAAAATTTTGCATCTGTTATGGATTATCCACATCCCAATGCTCAGCTTATAAATGGTAAAATTGATTTGAGCAATGCATACGACAACAAGATTGGTGCATGGGATAAAGTTTCCATTGCCTTTGGTTATCAGGACTTCCCTACCGGGACAAATGAAGAAGAAGCATTGAATGCCATTATACAAAACTCATTAAAATCAGGACTTACATTTTTGTCTGATCAGGACGCAAGACCCCGAGGCGGATCTCATCCCTATGCACATCTATGGG
>JANODK010000083.1:0-14931 GCA_031412655.1 Chryseolinea sp. | reverse complement strand
TCTATCGTCAACAAGCTGGCCTTGACTTTGTTGGATAAAGAAAAATCCACCAGAATGTCTAAACCATCAAAACGACTAACCGCTGCTCTCAATGATGATTACAGAAGTTTAGTGTTAAAATGTTAAAAGCGATTTCCCTGGTCCTGTAGTTAAAATTTAAAGAATAAAGTTAAAATTGAACTAATCAATATACCTTTGGGTTTTTCAAGCAGACATTAATATTAAACTTATACGATAATGGGAAAAGCAATTGAAATTACCGATGCAAACTTCGATCAGATCATCAATTCAGACAAACCAGTTTTGGTTGATTTTTGGGCTGAATGGTGCGGACCTTGTAAAATGATTGGTCCGGTGGTGGAAGAACTTGCTGGTGATTATGACGGCAAAGCCATAATTGGAAAATTAAACGTTGACGAGAACCCACAGGCTGCTGCACGTTTTGGTGTGCGTTCTATCCCGACTTTATTGGTTTTTAAAGGCGGACAAGTGGTAGATAAGCAAGTAGGCGCTGTGCCAAAATCAGTATTGAATCAAAAACTTGCTGCACAGGTTGCGTAATCAGCTACAGAAAAGTTGATCATATTGTAAAGTGCCAATGAAATTTTTCATTGGCACTTCTTTTTACTGCCCAATAGGCCAATCGTCTGTGCGAAAGCATGAAACGGGTAGCCCCTCTTTACTAAACAGATTCGGAATAGAACCGTTCTTCCAACCGAATCGAACTGATACTGGATTCTTTACTTCCTTTGTCGAGACAACTACATTACTGCCATCAATCTTTGCTTTTGCAGGATAGAATTTCTTATCCTCACCGGCAATCATGAATTCGGTTGGTTGTCCTTCTTTCGATATTAGTCCGGAAGGCGCATGATCAAATGAAATTCTGATCTTACCTTTTTCGATCTTCATCGATTTGTACAACGGACTTTGATACACAATTTCTTTCCTTCCGTAAGTGTCAGCTAAAGCGACATTGGCCAACCGCTCGCCAACCGGCTTCTTGTATTTTGGATGAATATCTTTTACATCATCAACAAGATCAGAGATAACTACCATACCCGTCTTCGGTATTTGCAGCATCTTTACTTCTTGTTCGCGGATGAGTGTTCCCTTTTCTATTTCGCCATATCCACTGTATGGAGCAATCTGAACATAATAAAATGGGAAGTCTGATAGGAATTGTTTGCGCCATTCTAATATCAAATTCTCCATTAATAATTTGTAAGTATCGGGTGCAGCTGTATTGGCTTCTCCCTGATACCACAACGCACCGGCAAGTCGAAACGGTACGATCGGATAAATCATCGAATTAAAAACCACACCTGAGCGTGAAGGACACCACGGCTTGTCATCCACTTGTTTTTCAGCAGACTTCGCCAGTATCGGATTGGAATTCACAATTTCTTGTGGCATCCAGGTTTCTGCAGGCGTTCCGCCCCAACTCGCATTGATCAATCCAATGGGAATATTCAAATTTTGATTTAGTTTCTTCCCAAAGAAGTAAGCAACAGCGCTAAAGTACTTTACACTTTCTTTATCGCACACTTTCCAATCTCCTTCCCCTCTTACTTGTAAATCAGACGCAGCAGATTTGGGAATATGAAATAGACGAATGTTGGGATCATTAACCTGATTGATTATTTCTTTACCATCTGCTGAAGAATTCATTCCCCACTCCATATTGGATTGACCAGAACATAACCAAACTTCACCTGTCATAACATCTGTTAAAGTTCTTACTTCACCACCAGCTTTGATCGTGATGGTATGCGGACCACCAGCTGCGGGGGTATAAAGTGTGGCGGCCCAGAATGCTGCGTTATCGGATTTCGTTTTTATGGTGGTGGTATCCCAACTTACTTTGATTGTAATTTCTTGCGTAGAATGTGCCCATCCCCAAATCGGCACGGGTGATTGTTGTTGAAGCACCATGTGGTCATCAAAGATGGCCGGAAGTCTCAGTTGAGCATGAGCAGCTAAAGTGAAACCCAAAAGCCAAAGAGAAAGGAATATCTTTTTCATAGAGGTTGTATTCAATTGTTAAAGTTATTCAAAAATTCCCGCCATCGCATTTAACTTATTTTCTTTAGACGCTCCACGATTTCTAAAACAGCCGGACAAACGAGTGTATTCTTATAGGTAAGTTCCATAATCTGTACCATCTTCTTTCGATTGGTGTGAGGATATTCACGACATGCTTTCGGGCGATCTTCGTACACCATGCAGTAATTTTCTGAATCTAAAAAAGGACAAGGTGCTGAACTCAATACATAATCCTGATCTTCATCCACCCGAAGATATTTCGAAATGAAATCACCCGGCTTCATCCGCAAAGCTTTTGACACGCGCTCGATATCAGTCGGGTAGAAAATGGGGCTTGTGGTTTTGCAACAGTTGGCGCACGTGAGACAATCAGTTTCTTCAAAAACTTCATCATGAGTTTGGTGAAAGGCATTGTCTACTTTACGTGGATCTTTCTTCTTCAGATCAAGAAGAAATTTTTTATTCTCGACTGCCTTGTTTTTTGATGCTTCTTGGAAACGCTTCAAATCCATTGGGCAAAGTTAGATGAATCTACAGAGACTCCTTTACTTTTTTCCAATCAATGTCGAAGGGCACAGGTTTGAAATGATTTTTGGTTCTGTACTTACGGACTTGTTCGATGCGCTTATCGTTGTGAGGATGCGTCATCAGAATTTCTAAATTCTTGTTGTAATCCAGATTCTCTTTATTCATCCGTTCAAAAAACTGCCCAAGACTTTTAGGATGAATGCCTGCTTTCTCAAGGAGTTGTAAGGCAAACTTATCAGCATCTTCTTCCTGTTCGCGATCAAAACTATTTCCAATAATTTCCTTTAGAATATTGGTGAGTACGCTTGGATCGCCACCGGAAAGAATGCTGACAATTGCGGTGATGGAAAGTTCTTTCAAGAGTTTGGTAACAACATGTCGCTTTTCAGCGTGCCCGATTTCGTGTGCTAATACAGCGGCAACTTCTTCGGGCGTCTCAGCCATTTCCATCAATCCAGAGAAAACAAAAATGTTTCCTCCGGGTATGGTAAAGGCATTGACTTCTTCACTTTTTATAATCGTGAATTGATATCGATATGGAGTACTATCAAGTGCATGAATGAGCCGTTCCGTAATTTGTTGGAGTGCGGTGTCGGCAGCATTTTCTTTAACGGTTCGGTACTGATCCCAAATCATATCTTTAAACAGATCGCCCAGTTTTTCTTCCTGCTCAATAGACACCTCATAAGTCAAATCAAGATTGGCCTTACCAATTTCTTTTACTATGAAATATCCAGCAGCAAAGAGTACAGCTCCGATGCCGAGTAAAATGAGAAGATCCCGAAAGGTGCTGGTGCGCATAAAAACTAAAAGGGAGGTTTGTTAACTGGCTCTGAATTTTGAATATCAATTGGCTTAACACGATAAGCAGATTCATACGCAATCTTGCCAAAAAACAAAAAGTAGTACATCTTACCTTGTCGCGCTTTGTAGGCAGCAATGATACTGATGATAAAATATATAAACGTTGAAAGTCCTGCGAAGATGGCATATGTCCAGAAGGTATCGGTTAGGGTTCGGTCTGTAAAGAAAATACTCACCGACCAAATCACTAATCCCCAATTGATAATGGTTGTTGGAATTTGTGATAATAGAGATTGCAGGCAATGAAAATGTATAAACTTACTTTTCTTTCGATTAACGAAATAATAAATAATAGCGGCAATCAAGTTGATGATGGGCAGGGGCAGCCCTACGGCTACTGCTGCAAACATCATGAGATAAGCACCCATTGCATCTTCTCTTTCGCGTTCCGCAATTTCTTCGGGCTGTGGTAACGGATGAAATTCCATTTTTAAAAGCGAATAAGTAAAAAATTAATCCAGTGAAAATGGAGGATAAGTGTCTGTCATATTACCCATGTACAGCCCCACGCGTGTACCCCAACGCAAAACCCCGACAATGAAATTATGAATACCTTCAGGAAGTTTGCCGGTAAAGAGAATGATCCACCAGCCAATAAACAGGGCGAATATTACGCCAATACTCAGGAACCAGAGAACGATTCCATGAGGAATGAGAACGTAGATCCATCCAAAAAATAATCTCACGATCACCATGCCACGACTGATGCTTTCTGGATAAGGAACGTCAACTGTTATCGATTCATCTTTTGAATCAATCCCAAAAGCCGGATAACCATCCGTTAGATTAAATTGACGGGCTTGTACCCGCGCGCGCCAGCGCACCAACCCAACCTGATATTCGAAAAAACTTTGTGGGTACCGCCCAGTGAAGAGAATAATCCAAAAAGAAATAAAAGAAAGGATGGCACCCCAGAGTCCGTTAAAGATGAGCACAAATCCATGAGGGATGTAGATGTAAATAAAGCCAAAGAAAGATCGAAGAAGCAATTCTCCTCTTGACAGACTTTCTGCATGTTTGATATTAAAGGTCATAGGTAAGGATTAAGGTTTGTGAAATATAAGACTTTCATTTTGGAAAAAACAAATCAGAATCGTGGGGTCCATTTCAATTTGTCGCACCGAATATGAAGGCCGCTCCTACGGAGCTAATTCTTTGCGTTTATCTATAGCGTTACCGTAAAGTTCGTCCCTCTGGGACTTAAGCCCCAGCGGGGCGAACCTTATGGTAGAAATATTTTAGTGAATGGAGAAAATCCCATAGGGATGACCCGATGCCGTGGCAGTTTGAAATGCGCCCAAAATATATAGGTCTAATTCACATTGTGTCTAGGGCTAAAGTCAATAGGGAGAAGATTTGAATAACCACGCACTTAAGCGCGCCGTTAGCAACAAATAATGAATGGGCTTTGGCCCAACAGTACAGTTTCATTGTGAACCTTTGAAATTCATCCACCTTATCCACTCTTCAGCACCCTCAGGTAAAATTATTTAACTGAATTTCAATTGATTACAAGTTTTTTAATAAACATCAGTATTAAACTGAACACTGTTCATTACTTTTGCCTTACAATACAATTATGGGAGTAAAAGAGAGAAAAGAGCGGGATCGGGTCGACATGAAGGAGCTGATTTTAAATTCAGCGCATCAACTTTTTTTATCCAAGGGTTTTGAGGAAGTGAGCATTCGCAATATTGCCGAAGCAATTGAATACAGTCCGGCTACCATATACCTATACTTTAAAGACAAGAATGAAATTTTTTATGCACTTCACGGTGAGGCCTTCAAAAAGTTTAATCAATACATGCAATCGGTCTTTACAATAAAAGATCCATTCAAGCGTCTAGTCGCAATGGGAGAGAAATACATTGAGTTCACATTTGCTCATCCCAAGTACTATAACATCATGTTCATTGCTGAGGCACCCATGTTATGTGAAGAAAGTTCAGAGGGTTGGATAGAAGGTGGTCGCGCATTAGAAGCATTGGAAAGTATAGTGGCAGAATGTATTAAGGAAGGTCAACTTAAAAAGCAACCGGTTAAAGTATTGGCTTTTACCATCTGGAGTTACATGCACGGGATGTGTTCGCTTGAGTTGCGTGATCGCATGAAACACTACACGGAAGAGGAACGCGAAGGTATGATTGAGAAGTCTTTCAAAATTTTTATTCACTTATTAAAAAACCAATAAAAAAATTTGCCATATAACTGAACACTGTTTAGTATTTTAACAATGAAAACAAAAATCTACCTCTCCCTCTTTTTCTTCAATGTGTTGTGCATAACAGCAGCAGCACAAAGTCCTGTTTTGGATAATTACATTCAGCAAGGACTGAAAAGCAATCTGCAACTGCGGCAAGAGCAGTTAAACTATGAACGATCTGTTCAGAATTTAGAATTGGCGCGCGCACTTTTCTTTCCTCAGATTTCAGCAAATGCTTCTTACTCTTTTGCAGAAGGCGGTCGTAAGATCAGTATACCGGTTGGCGATTTAATGAACCCGGTTTATTCCACGCTCAATAATTTAACTGGAACCGATAATTTTCCACAGATCGAGAACGTAAATGAACAATTCCTACCCGACAACTTTCATGATACCAAGCTGAGATTGATTCAACCCCTTTTCAATCCTGAAATCTATTTTAACTACAAAGCGCAGAAAGAATTAATTTCTGTTCAGGAAGCGCAGAGACGAGGGTATGAAAATGAATTGAAATTCAATATCATCTCGGCCTATTATCAATTTCTGCAAACAGAAGAATCGATCATCATTTATGATAAGACTCGCGAATTGCTTACAGAGTTACTAAAACTAAACCAAAAGCTTGTGGCGAATGATAAAGCAACGCGAGATGTTGTGCTGAATGCTTCATACGAAATCGATAAAGTAGAATTTCAGTCGGCACAGGCAAAGAAAAATAATCAGGTAGCGCGATCTTATTTTAATTTCTTACTCAATCGTGATTTATCGGCTGATATTGAAAGAGACTCTACTATTCGCACGACTCTCACAGCTCAAAAGGAATTATCGTCTTTAACCGAAACGGCTCTTAATCAACGTCAGGAGATCAAACAATTACAAGGAGCGTTGCAAGCCAATGAACAGGTAATCGACTTGTCAAGAGGAAATGCTTTTTTACCGAAGATCAATTTTGTTGGAGATCTGGGGTATCAGGGATTTAAATACAAGTTTGATAGTCCACAGAAGTATTGGCTGGTTCAATTCAGTATGAGCTGGGATTTATTTAAAGGCGGAGAAAAGAAAACAAAAATTCAACAAGCCCGACTGGATTATCAGTTAACTGAAAACCGGATGGCTCAACTAAAAAAACAAATTGAGCTACAGGTAATTCAAAGTTATTACGATCTCGAAGCGACTGAACAATCATATCGCGCAGCCCAAAGCGGAATTAAGAACGCTGAAAAATCATTTGCTATTATTAGAACAAAGTATACAGAAGGCCAGGCGTTACTCATTGAGTTTTTAGACGCACAAAACAAATTCACTACTGCACAATTGGCCGAAACCATTGGAGCATATGAAATGCTTCGCAGTGAAGCTGCCTTGCAAAAAACCATTGCCAACTTATAATCTAATCTATCATGAAAAATACATTATCTACCGTTAAGAATATTTTGCGCAGAGATCTTTTGGTTCCTGCAAGAAAGATTGAATCCAGACAATTATTGACTACCGATGTAGGTCTTTCTGCTTTCGAGTTGAATGCATTACTCTACTTCGTTGAAGAAAAATATCATGTTGATATACAGTCTATCCAATTGAACTCTAACGTTCAGGAACTGGTGGATAGCATTGATCAAAAAATAAAATCTACCCACTCCAAATAACACCCTCAATGAAAAAGAAATTACTAACCCTTATTATTCCCATTGCTTTGGGCGCTACCTTATGGATGTGCAGCAAGCAGGAGAAAAAAGAATCACCTGAAGTAATTGTTGACGAATCAACCATCGCAGTGAAACTCGCTCCTGTAAAAATGGGAGACTACAGTTTACCAATTGTTAGTTCAGGTCTCATCAGTACGGAGATCGAATCCCGACTCTCATTTAAGACTGGTGGAATTATTTCTCGCATCTATGTTACCGAAGGACAAAGTGTTTCTGCAGGACAAGTGTTGGCTACGTTGGATCTTACTGAGATTGACGCGCAAGTTTCACAATCCAAAAATAATGTAGAGAAAACAAAACGTGATCTTGGTCGTGCACAAAGATTGTATGCAGATTCAGCAGCCACACTTGAACAAGTTCAAAATGCGGAGACTGCATTTAATGTAGCAGACGAATCATATCGCATAGCATCCTTTAATAAAAGATATGCAACCATTCAATCTTCATCAAGTGGAAAAGTAATTAAGAAGTTTGTCAATGAAGGAGAATTGGTTTCTGGAGGAACACCTGTGCTTATGGTAAACTCTTCGGGAAAAAATGACTGGATTGTAAAAGTAGGTTTACCCGATGTGGATTGGGTTCGCGTGAAGAAGGGCGATAAAGTTCGGGTAACAACAGATGCTTATCCTGGAATTGCATTTGACGCAGCCGTGAATGTAATCAATGAAGGTGCTGATCCGGTAAACGGATTATATCAAGCTGAAATTAAAATCAATCCTCAAGGTAAGCGACTTGCTTCTGGGTTATTTGCACGCGTTGAAATTATTCCCGCAGAAAGTCGATCATTAAAAAGCATTCCCATTGAAGCATTGATAGAAGGGGACGGTAAACAAGCTTATGTATTCGTAGTGAATCAGGATCAGAAATCGGTTTCAAAAGTTCCCGTGACGATTGCATACCTCGAACGCGGTGAAGCTGTAATTAGTAAAGGTCTTGATAAAGTTCTGGAGGTGATCAATGAAGGATCTGCATTTCTCACTGAGTCTTCTGCTGTAACCGTTTCACGCTAATCCAATACAGTTATGAAGATCGCAGAATTTTCAGTTAAGAATTATCAGTTCACACTTATCATCTTTGTGTTGGTGCTGGCGCTGGGATTGAACTCGTTATTTAATATGCCGCGTGGCGAAGATCCGGAAATGGAACAGCCATCGTATTCCATTGTCTTCATTTATCCGGGAACAAGTCCGGCTGATATGGAACAGTTAGTTGTTGACAAAGCCGAGAAACGATTGAGTGAGTTGGATGATATTAAAAAATTAATCTCTGATGTTAGTGACGGATTAGCGGTAGTGCGTATTGATTACAAACATGAATCCAATCCAGATGAAAAATATCAGGAGATTGTTCGAGAAGTAAATGCACTGCGCGCTGAACTGCCGCAAGATATTTTCGATATCAAAATATTGCGCTTCTCGTCAACCGATGTAAATATTTTCCAGCTCGCCCTTATTTCTGAAACTGCTTCGTATGCTCAATTGGAAGAGTATGTAGAAAAATTAGAAGACGAGTTGGAAAAAGTAAAAGGCCTGAAGAAAATTCAAACCTTTGGTTATCCAGATCAGCAAGTTCGCGTGTCGCTTAACATTGAAAAAATGGCACAACAGCATATACCGGTTAACTACGTTTTGGGTGCATTACAAAGTGAAAATGTAAACATACCGGGAGGGAGTATTCAAATGAACACGCGCAGGTTCAATATTAAAACCAGCGGTGACTATAAGGACTTAGAAGAAATCAAAAATACAATCGTTTATTCAGCCAATGGAAAAATCGTTTACCTCAAAGATATAGCTGAGGTAGAAATGAATTACCAGGATGAATCTCATCTTACACGATTAAATGGTTTTCGTTCAGTATTGTTAACGGCCAGTCAAAAAGACGGACAAAATATTTTTAATGTAGCAGATAAGGCTAATCCTATTATAGAAAAATTTAAAAGTGAACTGCCACCTCATATCAAGTTAGTGAAGAACTTTGATCAGTCCGCGAGTGTCGCAACCCGATTAAGTCGATTTTCAAAAGATTTTCTTATCGCAATTTTGCTAGTGTTAATAACACTTCTTCCATTAGGATCACGTGCAGCAATTGTGGTAATGATCTCTATTCCACTTTCCATATTTACGGGATTGTTTCTTCTGGACATGACCGGATTTACAATTAACCAATTAAGCATTGTCGGATTGATTGTCGCGCTTGGAATATTGGTGGACGATTCAATTGTAGTAATTGAAAATATTGAACGTTACCTTCGTGCAGGCAGATCGAAAAAGGATGCAGCCATTCAAGCGACAAGTCAAATTGGCTTGGCGGTTGTTGGATGTACAGTGACATTGATTCTTGCTTTTCTTCCTTTAGTGTTTTTGCCGGAGTCGGCAGGAGATTTTATACGCAGTCTTCCAATGGCGGTAATCTTTACAGTTCTAGCTTCGCTTTTTGTTTCGCTTACGATTGTGCCTTTTTTAGCGAGTCGTATTTTAAAACAACATACTTCTCCGGAGGGAAATATTTTCATGCGTGCTTTGAAGAAAGGTATTAGCGGAACGTACAGTAAACTTTTGCACGTAGCACTACAACGTCCAGTCATTACGCTTTCTATTACCGGACTTTTATTCATTGGAAGCTTAATGTTGTTTCCGGTTGTGGGATTCAGTTTGTTTCCAAAATCAGAAAAGCCGCAATTCCTGATCAATATTGAAATGCCCAATGGAACGAGTATTTATGAGACCGATAAGGTATCGCGGTATGTTGAGCAAGAATTAAAAAAGGAAAAGGAAATAAAATACCTATCGACCAATGTAGGCAAGGGCAATCCTCGAATTTATTATAATGTTATTCAGCGTAACGAGTCAAGCAACTTTGCGCAATTCTTCGTTCAGCTTAATGATCAAAGTCCCGAAGAGAAAACAAAATTGATTGATAAGCTGCGCGATAAATTCTTTTCATATCCCAATGCTAAGATAGAAGTAAAAGATTTCGAACAAGGTCCGCCACTCGAAGCACCAGTTGCCATTCGTGTTTTTGGTGAGAACCTGGATACGTTAAGAAAAGTGTCCATGCAGGTTGAACAACTGATCACAAAAACGCAAGGAACGATTTATGTCAATAATCCATTGGCTAGCCAGAAAACTGATCTTCACGTAAAGATTAATAAAGAGAAAGCAGGCTTACTTGGTGTGTCGATTGCTGATATCGATCGTACAATTCGTTTGGGTGTGGCCGGATTGAATATCGCGCAATTTTCTCCAGGAGAAGGTAAAGACGAAATCAACATCAATGTAACGTTGCCAAGAGGTAAGTATGCTACCTATGATGTTTTCAACAACATCTATATAAACTCAGTTACAGGTCAGGCCATTCCGTTACGTCAATTGGCAGACGTTGAATTTGAAACCACACCTAATCTTATTCGTCATTATGATAAAGCTCGCTTTTCAACCGTGACGGCATTTGTGAAGAGCGGATATTTATACGAGGACATCAACAACGAAGTGATTAAGAAACTAGAGGCATTTAAATTCCCAAGAGGATATTCGTATGTAGCGGCTGGCGAATTAGAAAATAAGCAAGAATCTTTTGGAGGATTAAGTACCATCATCATGATTACCATTTTTGGTTTTATTGCTGTGCTGGTGTTAGAGTTTGGAAATTTTAAAAGCACGTTAATCGTTCTTTCGGTTATTCCATTAGGAGTTATTGGTGCAGTAAGTATGTTGTTCATCACGGGAAATCCATTATCATTTGTAGCCGTAATAGGTTTGATTGCTCTTGTGGGTATAGAAGTAAAGAACTCCATTCTATTGGTTGATTTTACGAATCAATTGCGCGAACGAGGAATCCCTTTGCTTCAAGCGATTGAACAAGCGGGTGAAATTCGTTTTGTGCCAATTGTATTGACTTCGCTTACTGCTATAGGTGGATTGATTCCATTGGCAATCGAAAGCAATCCACTGTATTCACCGCTCGCTTGGGTAATCATTGGTGGCTTGATTAGCTCTACATTATTATCGAGATTGGTAACACCTGTAATGTATAAACTTTTACCGCCAAGGGTGGAGGTAGTAGGAGAGAAGGAAGATGATATTCCATTGCATTGAAAATAAACAGCCTACTAAAATTTTAGTGGGCTGTTTATTTTTTGGTCGTCTTTCAGCTCAATTTGAAATGCCTTAAATTCTGAAATCATAATTGAAGGCATTTCATCTTAATAATTTTGCGATTTCATTTTTTATTTCTTTAGAAGAGGGTCTTGGCGCATCGGCATTTGCAATTCTGCCATTTTTATCAATTAATATGTATCTGGGAATCCCGGTAATATTGTAGGTTTTATAGATAGAGCGATCATTTATCAAATGAGTTCCTTTCCAATCTCTATGTTTCGACATAGCATCCCTCCAACCACTGCTATCCTGATCAACTGAAATGTTAAGGAAAACCACGGAATCATTTCCATTAAAAGTAGTTTGCAATTTTTGGGCAAATGGAATTTCAGCTACACAAGGCCCGCACCACGAGGCCCATACATCAATGTAAATAACTTTATTCTTGAATTGTTTTAATGAAAGACTATCACCTTCTATGGTAGCTCCTTTAATTTGGGGAGCAGGTTGACCGGGTGAGACCGAGAAAAATCTCATATAACGACTTTCCAATGAACTTAGATAGAGAGAATTAGAATGTTGATTTTTAAATTCAGAATAGAGGGAATCTATGGGTGCCCCAATACCCATCGATGCCATCCAGAAATCAAGATTTTTAGCAAGTAAAAAATCCTTTATATAAGGCGAGTAATTACCGTTTTGAATTTCATTTCGAATTACATAAGGCAGTTCATCTTCTTTTTTTATTTTCTCTTCAATGGTTCCTGTTCGGTTTAATGTTCGTGATTTAATATTCATATTAAAGTGTAATACTTCAAGGTAATCACGTAAGCCACTCTTTAAAAGTATAGAATCATATGGGATCTCATTCAGCATATTCAGCTCTTTTGGTATATCAAAATCATGTGCTGCTCCGTAGTTCCATTGAAGGGCCTCTCGCTGTAACAATATGCTTATCCTATTTCTCTTCATTAAAAGAGATTTTATTTTGCCTGACAATTGAATACTATCGATAAAATGTTGATGGAACTGTGTTGACGATTCTACAAGTGTATCAAGTCTATTTTGAAATTCCGCAGGGGTCAATTCTGACATGTAAACCCCATCTTTTATTTTAATCTTCTTTTGTACTTTTAATATACCTGCTAGATAATTATTTACTTCTGACCCTGTACCAGAATCGTAGGCCATATCATCCCCATTGATAGAAATATTTAATTCATAACCGGGCTCCAGATAGAGTTCACTCTCCTCGTTTCCAATTTTAAGAGTAGCAAATGTGGAGTTGGCAACGAAAAATTCCAAAGATTGCTCTCCAAGTGAGTCTAATTTTGCTTTTGCAAGTGGATTGGATTCTCCATTCAGCATATTAAAAATACTTATTTCGATTTCAGAATTTTTTTTCGATGGGGCGTGTATGCATATTTTAACAGTATCAAAATTCTCACTCTTTGAACAACTTAATAGAACAACCAATATTAGAATGGGAATAACAAATTGAAATGATTTCTTCATAACGGATAATTGTTTATTTAATTCGAATAGAATCGAAAGTTCTAGCGTATAGAAATATATTCCCGGTAACTATTCTGTAGATAAAGTCTATCGATCACTCACCGAAACAATCATCTTATCCAAACAATCCACCATATATTCACCTGTACCTGGCCCATACCAATTCATCAAACGTGTTTCATAATGATCAACATCGTAATATTGAATAGGTGTTACATAGCCAATGTACCCGCCATTGAAGCTCGTTACCATGGTTTGAAGATGGTGTTGTCCCCCAATTAAATCAAGTTGACTATCGAACTCGCCAGAAAAATCACATGGCGTTCCGAGCATCACCACATCACCTAAACGCAATGCATTTAGATAAACTGGAAACTCGCCAAGTGCAGAGCGAAACAGCCACGGCCTGATTCCCCAGTTCTTCGAAATTTTCGCTTCCGATTTTGGTAACGTAAGCAGAACACGCTCCATCACTAATGTTGAATCCGTTATAGCATAAAGACTATTTCGATTGGCCATGAACTGTGTCGCCATTTCATTAGCGATGTAGTCGATGCAGTTCCATCCGAATTCTGGCGCCTTGCACCCATGACTTCCAACAGCACCAGCCATAAACATCGCGAATGTATATCCTTGTTGTTCCATGGTGTCAACCAACTTGCCGGGATAATCGCGCGATAGTTGCAGGTCTCTTGAGTGTAAGCAAGTGGCATGTGCAGTATGGCTCATCAAAATTAATTTACTGCTGTCACTCCGATGAACTTCGATTACACGGAGCAATGAATCGACCGGGTTGTTATCGTTGATGCGGTTGAGAACAACGTTGCTGATGGGTATACGTCCTGCTTTTAATGTAGCGGGCAATGTATTTTCAGAAGCTCGCTTAATGGATGTTATAATTTGATCTGCAATAAAATTGACAATAGAGTCTTTGTATTCGCCATATATTAAGGTAATTGCTCCCTTCGCCCAATGCCCTACACTGTTATGAGTGTGAGTTGCACCGAGATATGTATTGTCTAGTGTGAAGCCAATTTCGGGTAATCGTCTTTTCAGAACTTCAACAACCGTTGGCGGAACAATCTGTAAATCGGCACTCACAATTGCAACCCGTGATGTTTTCGTTTGAACCACTATTGTTCGAACAAAAACAGAATCGTGGATCCTTTCTATTAATTTACCTCTTCGGTTTCCATATCCTGCTGTAGCTACTCGCTGTCTTGGTGTAATACTTTCTTTTGCAAAGCCAATATTGAAGTTAGCTTTTGGAAGCACAACCGGTTTTTGAAGAAGATCATCAAGGCGATTCATCATCTCGTCATAGAAAGATTTTTCTTTATATGGAGTTCGATCAAGCGGTACAATGGAAATTAGAAGAAACAATAGGATAACCCCAACGAAGGAGGTAATTAGGATGAGAACAAAACGACCTATTTTTCTAATCATAAGCGGTCGAAAGATAATGTTCTTGGTTTACGATTCAATTTTCAAAATGCAAAGCTGTGTAGGTTTATTTAGCCTTGATGAATTTCATTATCTAGAAAAGTAATGCGCCAGAGTAGGCACATTGAGACTTAGCTTATTTTCCCTAAGTACTGACAAATACCCGTCAATCATGGGTCTAAAGAACCTAACTCCCGTTCGCTAAATCGATCGATTCTCAGTATTTTTGCAACTGCTCTATTATATATAGAGGTAAATTCGAACAGTAAACCATGAGCACGGAAACAACCAGTACCGAGAAAATTGAGAAAAGGCCACAACCCTTAGCCGGACATCAGGCGCCTGAGCCCTATAAGCCGAAGAATAAAGTAAGGATTGTAACAGCCGCAAGTTTGTTTGACGGACATGATGCCGCCATCAATATTATGCGTAGGATTATTCAGTCGACTGGAGTTGAGGTTATTCATTTGGGCCATGATCGCAGCGTTGATGAAGTGGTGAACACTGCTATTCAGGAAGATGTGCA
>JANODK010000082.1:0-2325 GCA_031412655.1 Chryseolinea sp. | reverse complement strand
TATAAGGATTGCGGAAAGACTTCATTTGCACTTAAACTAATTGATGTATTCAAAAGAAAATATGAGGATCAGGTATTGGTCTACATTAGCTTAAGAGGATACAAATCGGAACAGGAAATATTATCACATTATTTGAGAACTCTGGTGCATACATTCAATGTCCATTTGGATATTGAATCTATGAAGTCCAATCTTATTCTAGATCCAATTGTCGTAGCGGAGTTTACCGAAGAGCTGTCGAAAAACAACAACAGAAAAGTGTTAATGATTATAGACGATTTCAATGAGGTCTGCGGAATTGTTGGACTGCATATTATCGAGAAGCTTTTAAGTTCCTTAATTCAAAGACAGAATCGAATTTCAATATGCGTATTTTCTAAAAAAACTTATGAGGCTGTCAATTTGTTTCATAATTATTCGTCCAATTCAAATACAAGTCCAACCACCTATGAGTTTATTAACTCTATTGGTGAGCATGATTGGTATCGTTATATCTCATCTATCTTCAGAAAGAACAATCAATCAATTGGGATGGGTGAGGTCAAACACATGATGACTAAAATGAACAACCAACCAAAGTTTATGCAGAGTTTGTCTCATTATATACACCTAACAGGCAAATCAAAAATCACCATAGAGATTATTGAAGATGTCATTGATGAAGTTGTTGAGCTTAATCGTACTCTATATCGAAAAATATTTAGTAGGCTAACTAAATATCAGAAGAGGGTCGTAGTGGGCTATGCAACTAACAAACCTGTTGATGTTTCTAGTCGGCATGTGTTAAAAACTTACAAAGCTTTAAAGGATCTCGCAATTGTTCTATCGTGAATTAGTCTGAATTTGGTGACAGTATAATTTGCAGTTTTTGGCTGTTTAATGAATGGAGTGCACCCAGCGGGATCACTACCCAATGTAAACTGATATGTGGATAACCTGTTATGACTGACCAATTGAAATTGGACCTAACAATGCGGAGTCGATCAAAAACATAAAGCTCTAATTCAACTTCCGGAGAATGCCTACATCATGGACATCATAGCAACTATATAGTTTCACTTATTCACCTCAATTGTTAACACCTATCTTCATCGGCCGTCTGCCAGTGAGTTGGATAACTTAAGATGAAACTGCTTCACAGGTATGGGGTTGGGAAAGTGATTCCAGAACGATATATGATCTCCTTGATCTGAACATCACATATCCTCATAACTATGTATTCTTTTCGGGAGCAACCAACAACAACAGGAGAAATGAAAGTTTATTATGTTTTAGTAGGTCAGTACTGGACTCAGATTCATGATGACAACCCAATGTTCAAACAGGCTTTGGTAAGTCATAAAGTTCCCTATTCTAAATTCAGATTATGCAAGACTAATCCATATGCAGATGGGAGCCGGCGTATTAACCTTATGTATGAAATGGGTCAAGCAATCATGGGATGGAAGCGTAAGAAATCTGACATGGGTTATCACGGGATTCAATGTGTTCTATTCTGCAATAAGTCTAACATTATATCGTCAAGACTACTTGTTGACGGGCAAAAACTTGCGCGGGAAAGGTTCGAAGATGAACGCTATTTCGTCTATCTCGATCCTAATGAAGAAAATTATGAGAACATCAGAAACAGCTTTCAAAAAGCAGGTTGGAAAAAAGTTGGGACTTCTAAAAAGAATTTAGAAATACTAGAAATAATTCAAACAGACTAGGCTCGTTTATCACATAGACTCCCTTTGCATGTAGTCAATAAATCGCTTTGCCATGCTATCTGCCGTTACGTGTTTTACTGTTTCATGCTTTAAGGATAATGATTTAGCCATTATTTTAGTCCATTTGCCTTGGTCTTCGGCGCACTTAGTGAGTAAGCTTTGGAAGTCCATTATTTTAGAATAATTCGAACTCCAAAAAATGGTTGACAATTTTTTCATCGAGTGCATGACAAGCCCTTGATCGTTCATTGTTTCGTTGGGTTGAATATCCAAAATGTAGAAGTATCGCTCACGAAATTTAATCTCTTTTATCAAGACTCGCTTTCGAATTGCATAGTCATTTTTTCTAATATTGATAAAGCAGAAATTAAGAGTTTTGCGAGCGTTTGGTCCTTTCCTTGGCAAATGTCCAATGGGAAATGCAGAATACTTGTCCTTGCCATGCGGAAAAGGACAAAGAAGTGTAATGATAAAATCTTTAGGAAATTTCTTGATTGCACTCTCGGTAAGCTTAAAATTTACCTGGGGAGCATGGTCTAAAGAATCAGGACCCTCGCCCAACAAAATAAGGCGAATAGTTTTCCCCTTTCCTGTTTTTCTGAGCGACGTAGAAAAC